>JBJMLS010000301.1:0-7502 GCA_045805185.1 Bacteroidia bacterium
GAGATCACGGAACATCCTTTTCCATCAGCTCCTGAAATGGAGTTATCGTCATAACCACGGAGGGCGATGATCTCGCGTCCATCCAGTGCGAAACCGGTTAAGCCGCTGCCGCCAAGATAAAAACGTTCAAATGGGGCTGTACCGACGGCTTTGTTATACGAACCCAGAATTCCAAAGCCCATGCTGGTACGCAATACCAGGTTGCGCGCTTCTTTTCCTTCCGCAGCTTTTTTATTGGTAAGCTGCATGAACCATTGTGTAGTGAATTTGTACTTCTGGTATTCTACAAAGCGGTATTTCTCCTGGTCCTTCAGTGTTGAGTAATCTTTGTGGTTAAGCAGGGAATAAGGAGGAGTAACAGCAGCGATCAGGGTCATGTTTGATCCTCCCGTCGGGAAGATCGGATTTCCCTGCAATGAGTTTCTGCTGATGTTGATCGTTGTTTTGAAGTTGTTGGCGATACCGTTGCCAAAAGTAAACACTGAGTAATAATTGTTCAGGTTATAACGGCCAAGGTATTCCTCCGCATACAGGCTGAACCAGTCATCCGGCTTTTTCAGGCGTTTTCCAAAGCCAACCGAAACTCCGCTGATGTTAATATCTGCACGATTTGGGTTATCGACCTTTTTTCCGTCAATCTTAATTTTTTTTGTTTGACCGTTTGTCTGAACGTTGTGAAAAATACTTAAGCTGAGTGAATTTGGCTTTTTGCCGCCAAGCCAGGGCTCTGTAAACGACATATTATAACTCTGGTAATATACGCCGGTGCTTTGCGCGCGTATGCTCAGGCGTTGTCCATCCCCTGAAGGCAGGGGCGTCCACGCGCCGCGCTTGAAAAAATTGCGTGCAGAAAAATTATTGAAGGTTACGCCCAGCGTTCCCACCACGCGACCGCCACCCCAGCCGCCGGAAAGCTCAACCTGGTCAGAAGGCTTTTCTTCTACTTTGTATTCAATGTCAACAGTTCCGTCTGTGGCATTAGGCGTAGGAGTAACACCCATTTTCTCCGGATCAAAATAACCGAGCTGCGAAAGCTCACGCTGCGTACGCATAATGTCTGAACGGCGGAACAATTGCCCCGGACGTGTACGGATCTCGCGCATGATCACGTGATCGTTGGTTTTTGTATTTCCTATAACAGTAACACGGTTAATGATGGCTTGTTTACCTTCATAGATCCGAACCTCCAGATCGATGGAATCATTCTGTACATTTACTTCAACCGGGTTCAGCTGAAAAAAGAGGTAGCCGTCATCCATGTAAAGGGAGCTCACGTCAAAACCGTTCGGGTTCATGAATAGCTTCTGGTCCAGTACCGACTGGTCGAACACATCGCCTTTTTTAATCGCCAGAATGGTATCGAGCTGTCCGCTTCGGTATTTGGTATTGCCCACCCAGGTGATATTTCCGAAGTGATATTGGTGACCTTCATCAACTGTTATTTCTAATTTTACGCGGTTCGGAGCCACAAAATACATGGTGTCTTTTGCGATCCGCGCATCACGGTAGCCCAGCGCATTGTATTTTTCCAGGATCTTCGGCTTATCACTCTCATAATTCTCTTCCAGGTATTTTCCGTTATTGAACACGTTCCACCAGCGGTAGCGCTTGGTCTCTTTCATTTTCTTTCGCAGCTTCCAGCTTTTAACTACGGTGTTGCCTACAAAGTCAAGCTCTTCTATTTTTACTTTTTTTCCTTTATCAACGTTTACAAAAACATTTACCTCTCCGTATTTCGCCTTTGGATCCACCTCGGGAACTACGTCAACCTTCACATTATAAAAACCCTTATCAATGTAATACGCCCTTACCACATTTTTAACATTCCCAAGTATGTAATCGGTAACGATCTTTCCTTTTAGCAAACGCAGCTTGCCATTGATGTCCTCGGCTTCCCCTTTTTTTACAAAGCTTTTGCTGCGCTTAAAAGAAATCCCGTTTGAAAGACGCGGCTTTTCCTGCAGCTCTATGCTCAAAAACACTTCGTCTCCTACAATTTTTGTAATGTTTATTTTAATGTCGTCAAAGAAATTCTGTTTCCAGAGTTTTTTGATGGCGTCAGAAGTAGCATCGCTGGGGATCTTGATCTTCATGCCTTCGTATAGACCCGAAGTGTATTTGATCACTTTTTTGTCAAGTGTTTTTGTCCCGATGATCTCTATTCCTCCTCCCGCGATCGTGTATTCTTTCGGATGCGCATAATCCACGCTGTCGTTTCCTCCGATAGTGATCTGCGCCTTTACTGTAAAGGGTAAGGCAAATGCGATGAGGATACAAAAAGTTAATTTTTTCAGCATGAATTTACAAGGAGTCCAAACTCAAATTTCGTGTAATAATTGTAGTATTGATTTTAATTAACATCTCTTAACACTAAACGCCGATTTGCTCGCTGGTTTTTCCGAAGCGTCTCTCGCGGTTCTGGTAATCGATGATGGCCTTGTAAAGATCATCCTTTCTGAAGTCGGGCCATAGTTTTTCTGTAAAATAAAATTCAGAATAAGCGAGCTGCCACAATAAAAAATTACTGATGCGGTGCTCGCCGCTGGTGCGGATCATCAGCTCAGGATCGGGGATCCCATTAGTACATAAATGTCCCGCAAATATTTCTTCAGTAATATCTTCCGCTTTTAATTCTTTCCTGCCTACTTTCTCCGCTATCTCTTGCACAGCGTTTATGATCTCCCATTTTGCAGAATAACTTAAAGCAAGCACTAATGTCATACGCGTATTTTTCGAGGTATTGGCTTTAGCTTCCATTAGTTCGTTATAGCAATTGCCGGGGAGACTTTTTAAATTACCGATTGCGTCGAGGCGGATATTATTTTTGTTAAGCGTTGCTGTTTCAGCGCTGATGGTATTCACAAGAAGCTCCATTAAGGCATTCACTTCTTCCTGCGGGCGGTTCCAGTTCTCTGTACTAAAAGCGTAAAGGGTAAGGTATTCAACGCCGAGTTCAGCACAGGTTTCTGTAGCTTCACGAACCGATGCAACACCATTCTGATGACCAAAAATCCTGTCTTCCCCTTGTTGCCTTGCCCAGCGTCCGTTCCCATCCATTATAATGGCAATATGCTTCGGCAGTCTTTTAAGGTCGATATTCGCTTTTAAATCCATTTGTGCTTTTGCCTGAAAATGGCGACAAAGGTAGGTAATTTTTATCCAATTAATGCCCAACTCCACGGCATTCCGCGGGCTTTTGTTTCAGTTTGAAATTTATTGTGAAGCCATAGAAAAAATACCAATCCTTTGTATAAGGATTGCCGCGTTGCTTTCCTATATTGCTTGTTCCGTCCGCCTTGAGGCTGCGGTCGCTTAAAATGCCTGCAGTAACTCCCTTTTCCGCTGCAAGCTTAAGAGGATTAACATATTTTCCACTGACGTCGTCAAGGTAATCGGTAAATGTTTTACGTGGCCCCCATTCGAAGCCTAAACCTACATTTTTGGCGAGGTCAAGTTTAAATCCGAAACCGAAAGGAATACTTGGCTGGATGAGCTTGTATTGTTTCTGTCCGGGATTCTGTGATGTTTTCTGGCCTTCCGTGCTCATTCTCCGGAGGTCCACCCACTGATTTCCCATATTGGCCATCGGATCGAAATGGAAAACGCTAATACCAAGAAAAACATAAGGGGAAAAAATAAATTTATTATGACCAATGCTGTATTCGACAAAATTGAATTCGGCAAGCGCATGAAACTCCTGGACCTTGGATTTGAAGTTGAGGTTCCTTTCGAGTTGATCGTCATCGCTGCTTTGCGAATCATCTCCAACTACACTCCCGATATTAAAACCGCCTCTGAAGGCGAGCCTGTAATTGTAATTGTAACGGTAAAAAACACCGCCTGCAGGTTGGGTCTGGAAGAAATGCCTGCGCGGATTGAGATCGCCGATGTAATAACTGCCGCCAATAAAAACTCCCACATCATGCGAAATAAATTGTTTGTGGTCATTCCTCTGGGCGAAGTTCCCAAGGCTGCTAAATAAAAGTACGAAGAGTAAAAACTTTTTCATGTGCTAATGAACCTGCAATTTACGGCATTTCAGCAAATAACGCAAATCAAATGCTTTTAGTATTCCGGTTTAAATTATGAATGCCTTACATAAAAATTAGGTTTATTTCCTAAATTCACGCTTTATTAAATTTTTTATGGAAAAATACGATCTTATTGTAATCGGGGGCGGACCGAGCGGCTATGCCGGTGCGATGCGGGCAATTGATTTCAGGAAAAAAGTATTGCTGATCGAGAAAAAAAGGATCGGGGGGGCGGGCGTATATGATGGCGTTCTTACTTCGAAAACATTGTGGGAATATTCCATGAAGGTGAGCACCATTCGTGAAAGCATCCCGGGTTATATGGTGGATTTTAATGAAGTTGTAAAAGTGCAGCACGATGCAATTTTTGAGCGCAAAACGCAAATGACCGTCCACCTGCAGTTGTTGGAGAATGCTACGGAGAGCAAGCTCTTCCATTACGATAAGGGAGTAGGAAGGATAATAACCAAGAATGAGGTAGAGATCACCGGAACGAACGGCGAGAAAAAAATTGTATGGGGAGAAAATATACTGATCTGCACGGGAAGTCGTCCGCGCTATTTGCCTACGATCCCTATTGATGAGAAAATAATTGTGACGAGCGACGGAGTGAAAAATTTCACTGAATTGCCCGAGAGTATGGTCATACTTGGAGCCGGTGTCATCGGTTGTGAATTCGCAACTATTTTTTCCAATTTCGGACTCACCAAGGTTTACATCATTGATAAGGCTGATCGTATTCTGCCTTTCGAGGATGAGGATATTTCGAATACGGTTACTGAGAATCTGGAAAAGAACGGAGTGGTGGTTCATCACAATTCCTCGCTGGTACGCATGGAGATCAAGCATGGCAAAGTGGAATACGAGCTGAGTTATAAGAATGGAAACTCAGAGATCATTACAGTGGATAAAGCGCTGATCTCTGTGGGACGTGTTCCGAATGTGGAGGACATTGGATTAGAGAATGTAGGCATCAGGCTGAATGAGCGCGGCTGCATTTGGGACGATGACACCCAAACAAATGTGAGCAATATATGGGTAGCGGGAGATGTAACCACTGAAATGGCATTGGTCAGTGTTGGAGAAAGGGAAGCGCGTCATGCGGTAGTAAGGATGTTCGGTCCTGCGGTTAAGCGTATCGATTATAAAAATATTTCTACCATTATGTTTCTGAATCCTGAAGTAGCAGCTGTAGGGATGAGCGAGCAGGAGGTAAGCAAAGCCGGGATCCCGGTAAAGGTGGTGCGCCTGGATTACAGCACCAATGCGCGCGCTATTGCGATGAGAAAAACAAAAGGATTTTTCAAGATCATCGTTACCAACGACAATGGTATGAAGATCCTGGGAATGCGTGCGGTTGGAGAACATGCCAGTAGCGCCATACAAGCGGTTTCGTATTTAGTTCATACCAATCAGGGGATACGTGAACTGGCGGATATGATCCATCCACATCCTAGTATTATCGAGGGGATCCAGGAATGCCTGCGCATGTTACTTGGTAAATCCATTTACAAGTCTTCTGTTTTCAAGGACAAGCTGAAATGCTATACCTGTGAGAATGGGGTATGTACGCCATTGGAGAGATTGTAATAGTTGATGGCTACTATTATAACTTCCAATTATTCTAAGGTAAAACACTAGTTTTTTGATTTATAGCCGATTTTCTTCCTTTCAATCTGAGCTTCCTTTTTTTCAACGAGTTCATCAAGATACCTGAATACCAGGTCGATGTTTTTACCATGTTTATTCAGCCTGGATTTTATTTGTTCTACCTCAAGCCGAAGTTCAGTATTATCGCTCAGCACCTGACGGATGCGCGTAAAGATCCGAATGATTTGAATGTTGACTTTAATAGCTTTTTCGCTGTTTTACAACGCTGGACAACATTGCAACGCCTTGTTCTGTAAAACAAAAAGGCGCATAGCGGAGCCCCATTTTATCAGAATTGGAGGTCACAATTTGTGTCCTCCAATTATCCAATTCGGCTTTGCTCATCTCAAACATAAAGTCTTCAGGGAAGCTGCTTATATTCCTTTTTACAGTTTGTTTCAGTACTTTTGTTTCCACCCCATAAAGTGGTGCAAGGTCCCGGTCAATCATTACTTTTTGTCCACGGATATAATAAATCTGGTTCAGGATGATCTCGTCCGAACGATCAATGAAATTTCTTTTTGCATACATAGGTTTTAGCGGCCATAAAGGTATAAGAAAACCTGATGGATAAATCATGACAGAATAATGTCAGTATACTACAATCCTTTCGGATAACACAGGAAATACTTCTTCACCGTTTTATTCAGTACTTCCACATTGAGCTGATCGGAAGACGCCGAAATATCCTGAGTCTTTCCATTGCGGAAGAGGATGGAGATCCCGATCTTGTTCACATTATAGATCTCGTTGGAAACAGTTTTATCAAAAACGAAATACTTCAATTGTTCCTGGCTGACTTTCAGTTTTTCCTTCACCTTTTTTTCGATCAGTGAAATATGTTTTTTATCAAAAGGTTCATTCTGTATTTCGATCTTGTAAAGCTTGCGGTTGATCAGGCCTTCACAGAGTATGCTCAAAATAGCATCTGTATGCCCGGCCCAGACTTTAATCGCGCTGAAGATATCGTAGTCATCGAGCTGTGCGAAAATATCGATCAGGTGCGGATCTTTTCTGAAAGAAGCGCGGTTGTAATGATTGTACAAAAATTCTTTCAGGGCGGGGGAACAAAAAAGTGCCTCGCCTTTATCCGCTAATTCTTTTGCGCGCTGCAAAATACTCACCAGCATGGTTTCGGCTACCAGAACCGTTTTATGCAGGTATACCTGCCAGTACATGAGCCTGCGCGCGATGATGAATTTCTCAATGGAATAGATGCCTTTTTCTTCAATAACAAGCTGCCCGTTCACCACGTTCAGCATCTTAATGATGCGGTCGCTGCTGATAACACCTTCGGAAACACCTGTGAAAAAACTGTCGCGCTTAAGGTAATCCAGCCGGTCCATATCCAGTTGACTTGACACCAGCTGGTGAAGAAATTTCTTAGGATATTTATTATTGAAGATGTTTATTGCCAGCTCCAGCTTTCCCTTGAATTCGCGGTTGAGCCTGTCCATGAACATTGCTGAAATGTCCTCATGGCTCACGCCTTGCACGATGCTATGCTCCAGCGCGTGAGAAAATGGCCCATGACCGATATCGTGAAGTAAGATGGCAATGGTAACGCCCTGGGCTTCTTCCTCAGTGATCTCAATATTTTTTCCCTGAAGCACCTTCACTGCTTCCGTCATCAGGTACATGGCGCCAATAGCGTGATGAAAGCGCGTGTGCAGCGCTCCCGGGTAAACAAGATTGGTCATGCCCAATTGTTTTATCCTGCGCAGACGTTGGAAAAAGGGATGGTTGATCAGATCGAAAGTAAGATCATCCGGTAAAGTGATGAATCCGTAAATAGGATCATTGATGATAGATCGGAAGAGC
>JBJMLS010000302.1:0-26297 GCA_045805185.1 Bacteroidia bacterium
ACCGGGTACTTGGAACTTTGCCTGCGGAATTTGCCGACAAAGAAGATGTTGGGTTCAGCGACATTGAAAATGTGATCATTAAAACTGTGGGAATACCCTTGCATTTTGAAAAAGTGAACTGGTTTTCCGTATACAAACTGCATCACCGCTGTGTGGATAATTTTAGAAAAGGCAGGATTTTCTTAGCGGGAGACAGCGCTCATATCCATAGCCCGGCAGGAGGGCAAGGCATGAACACAGGATTACAGGATGCCAGCAACCTTGCCTGGAAGATTGCGTTTGTTCTTAGAGGCTATGCACAGCCGGAGCTGTTGGAAACCTATAATGAAGAACGCCTGCCTTTCGCTCAATGGTTAATGAAATTCACCGACCGGGCATTCGGCATCATGACCAGCGAAAACTGGTTCATTGCCTGGTTCAGAAAAAATATTGTGCTGAACCTTATCGGTAAGGTTCTTACCGTGACATCTCTGCGTCCACGCATATTTAAAACTGTCTCCCAGATCGGTTACTCTTATGCAACTAAAGCCTTATCATTTTCTGATTCACATCAACCTTTGCTCTTTAAAGCAGGAGACCGCTTCCCTTATCTTCAAACTTCGAACGGGATGAGCTTCTATAATCTCTTCAATGAACCCTGTTTTCACTTGTTAAGGATCTCTGCACAAAAAACGGAAATTACCCAGGATGAGAAAATAAAAGCGCTCTTCCCTTTTCCTGTAAAAGAGATACATGCTGAACTTACAGATGACTGGAAAAAGCTTGGTGTAACAGGGGAGCTGCATATCCTTGTCCGTCCTGATAATTATATTGCAATGATCAGCGACCAATTAACTGAAAAAGTGATTCGCAAGTACCTGGACGTTTTCTTTCGGGAAAATAATTCCTTTTTGCGAAAATAGTTCCTCAGTTGTTTCAGGATCCATTTCTTCTTCCCGCGCTATTCCATTCGGCAATAGCGGCACATTGTATGCGCCACATGCCTAAAGACTCATACCATGAAATACCTCGTATTACCCGGACGCATCCTTTATTCGTTGATCTTTATAATGACGATCATGACGCATTTTTCACAAAGGGCTGTCGATTATGCAATAAACAATGGGGTTCCCTCTGCCGGTCTGCTTGTGCCTTTATCCGGCATTATTGCCTGCCTCGGCGGAATTAGCATCTTGTTGGGTTATAAGGCAAAATGGGGGGCCTGGCTCATCGTTCTTTTTCTTATTCCTGTTACTTTTTTTATGCATGCCTTCTGGAAAGAAACTGAGCCCATGCAGAAACAAATGCAAATGGGAAATTTTATCAAAAATCTTTCGCTGCTTGGAGCGGCTTTACTTATCGCCTATTTTGGAGCCGGCCCTGTAAGTGTTGATGCGATGCAAAGATCCGCAACGCCGGAAGCAGGAAACTTAAAGGAATCTGAAAAAAAACATCCTTTAAAGTATTTTTCGAAAGAACCTGAGCACAGCGAAAAGAGTTAATCTGCTAAGCTAGAACCTTACTCCGATTACCAGGATATCATCCACCTGCTCAAGGTTTCCTTTCCATAAAATAATTTTTTCTTCAAGGATAAGCTTTTGCGCCGTCATGCTTTTGCCTTGCACGGAAAGCAACAGTTCTTCCAATTGCTTATATTTGAATTTCTTTCCCTTCTGGCCTCCGAACTGATCGGCATAACCATCAGTGAATATATAAATCGTATCTCCCTTTTCAGGATAGATCTCATGATTCGTATAGCTTTTTGTTTCACCTTCGTTGATCAAGCCTATCGGTATCTTGTCTGCCTTGATCTCCTGCAAAAGACCATTTCTCACAAGGTAAAGTGAATTGAATGCCCCGGAATATTCCAGGCAGTTTGTTTTTTTATCATAGGCACAAAGCGCAAGGTCCATTCCGTCCTTTATTTCCGAAGCGCCACCCGTTTGCCTTAACGTTTTTGATATTCCCTTACTCAATGAATTCAGGATCAGGGAAGGTCGCGATAATCCCAATTCATTTACTGCTTTACTAAGAAGATTAAACCCAACAATACTCATAAATGCTCCGGGAACTCCATGACCGGTGCAATCAACTGCCGCAAACAAAATTTTATTTCCCCAGGGCTCCATCCAATAGAAATCTCCGCTCACAATGTCCTTGGGGGCATAATAAACAAACGAATCGGGCAACAAGCTCCGCACATAATCCTCGGGCGGAAGAATCGCTGCCTGGATCTTTTTAGCATAGCTGATGCTGTCCAGTATTTCCTTTGACTTTTCTTCAACCAGTTCTTTTTGCTGTTCTACGAGGCGCTTCTGTTTTGAAATAATAATATTCGAGCGGCGCTTGTTCCTGTATCCTCTCAGGATAAGCGTTGCAAGTATCAGCATTACCGCGAATCCTGCAATAAACGCGTTTCTTAAGGTCGTCTGCTTTTCTGATTCCGCACGGGACTGGATCAACTCTTTTTCTTTCTTCTCTGTTTGATATTTGGTTTGCATTTCTGAGATCTGCCCGGCATTTTCCTTATTGTAGATACTGTCCTTTACCACCATGTATTTACGGTGAAAATGATAAGCCTGCTCGAAATTCTTTTGTTTCTCATACGAGTAAGCCAGCGAACTATAAGCATAACTGATATAATTGAGGTAATTATTCTTTTCCGAAAGCACGAGGCTGCTGTCGTAATACACTATCGACTTTGGATAATTCTTCTGGTCATAATATAGGTCGCCTATGGTTAAATAAGCAAGCGCTACACCCATTACATCATTATTCTTGTGGTAGAGCTGTAAAGCTTCTGTCAGATACTTCTCGCCGATCTTAACCTGATGATCATTTATGTAAGCCACTCCTATATTGGTCAATGTGGAAGGCATACCTTCGGTATCATGAATTTCCTTACGGATAAAAAGCGCCTTAAAGTAAAATTCAAGCGCTTTCCTGTATTTCTCCTGATCTTTGTAAATAGTCCCGAGATTGTTGTAAGAAGCCGCCATTCCCTGCTTGTCCCCCAGCTCTTCATCCAGTTTCAGGGATTTCATAAAATAATTTTCCGCATCGCCATGCTGCTGCTGCTCAATATAGATCGCGGCAATATTGTTATATGTGGAGCTGAGTTTTTTTTTGTCGCCGGATCCCTCCAGGAGATTTGCAGCCCGGATGTAATAGCCCAAAGCTTCCGGGTAATTTCCTTTAAAATAATAAACGATTCCTATATTGTTATAAGCGGAGATCTGCCCGGGTCTGAATGACACTTTTTTTGCAAGCGACAATGCCCTCTGAGCATAATCCAATGAGCTTTCAAGATTGGAAGAGTGGTACTCCCAGGCCAGCAGGTTATATATCTTTACTTTATCTGTATCTTCTTTTTGAGATGAAAGCCCGCGCAAAAGACTATCAGCTTTTTCCTCAGAAAAAACAACAGCCGGGTTAATAAGTAAAATAAAAAAAGTATAAAATATCCTGTACAAAGTTGCGGGGCTTGAACGAAGACAAGATAGAGAAATTATCCTATACTGCCATTATTGCTTCAGTTATATCCTGTCGGATCAATCAGGAAACCGCATTCTCAATTAATTTCAAAGTGCCTGTATCCGCATCCAACATTACTTCCGCTCCCACCGGCAAGGTCAGCTTATTTTCTATGTGTCCCGTCATTGCGCCATAAAAAGCGGGAATTCCCAGAGGTTTAATATGTTGTTCGATCACTTCCATAAATTTAAAGGCTTTCAATGGTTCTTCCGCATCACATTTTACGCATTTGCCAAATGCAAGCCCGGCTATGGCATCTAATACGCCGGCTAATTTCAATTGGGTAAGCATTCTGTCGATCCGGTAAGGCTCTTCCTTCGCTTCTTCAAGGAACAGGATCTTTCCTTTCCAGTCGGGCAAATAGGACGATCCGATTATGCCGGAGAGAACGCTCAGGTTTCCTCCGAGCAATATTCCACTCGCCCTTCCTTTGTTTAACAGTACCGGCTGATCTTCATTTGCAGGTCCATTGGGAAAATTGGTTTGCTCGCCTTTCATGATCACACTTTGGAAAACCGCTGTCGTAAATTCATTCCACCCGGAATTACCAACAGGGCCATGAAAGGTTACGAGGCCGGTTTTTGCAAAAATGGCGACAAGCAGGGTTGTAATGTCACTAAAGCCGATCAGCACCTTGGGATTATTTCCTATGCTCTCGAAGTTAAGTTTATCCAATAGGCGCGCACAACCCCAACCGCCTTTCATACAGAAGATCCCTTTCACACTTTTATCTTCAAAGAATGTATTTAGCTCTCTTGCTCTCAGTTCATCCGTTCCGGCAAAGTACCCGTATTTCTCTTTCAGTGTCTGACCCAGCACCACTTTAAATCCGAAGCCTTTCAAAATCGCGCTGAAAACTTCAACCTGCTTCTCATCCCACACGGCGCCAGCCGGAGAGCTTATGGCAACGGTATCTCCGGGACTTAGACGCTTCGGCTTGATCCTGCTCTTCCCTGATACCAGGGTTTGTGAAATCGCTTCGGCGGGCGAAATGAGAGCGGTCGCAGCAAGCATTCCGGTTGCCTTGATGAAATTTCTGCGGTTACTCATGGAAGAAAAATTAATTCACCACAATGCCAAGATTGAGAAGTGAACTGGATATTTTGAGTTGATGGGTTTCAATTTCTTTTTTATTAATATCGAACTTCAGTTCATCTTCGTCGAGCGTAACAAAGCTGAGCCCGGCGCCTTTCTTTGCGAGTCCTTCCCTTTCACCAACAATAAGGACGGGCTTGTCCTTCGTTTGATCCTTTAAGATCTTCACGGAAGAACTCTTTGATGGGGAAATGTAAAGCAAATGGCAGCCGCTCGTTTCCTCGGGCGTGTTGCATTTTTTAATTACAATGTTCCTTCCCTTTAACTTCTTGGTTGAGGCCAATGCGCTAAGCTCCTTGCTGATCGGGGAGTCACCGAGAACGGCAACAACAAAATCACCCTTGCTTTGCGCCTCGGGCCATTCCACGTATTTCATAAAGTTATAAACGAACAGGGTATATGCTTTATAATCCACATCCTGGGCGACGACTTTTCCCGGAATGCAACCACAGAAGAACACAGCCAGTATCAGCAGCTTTTTTAATTTCAGTATATACGCGCGCTTCTTCACTCCTGATCCTTCTTCTTTAAATTAAAATTATACTGCAGGCGGAAAACAAACTCTCGTGATGGTCCCGGAAAAGGCGCATGATAACCGTTGTAAGGCTGGATAAAAAGAAATTTCTGATTGAGAAGGTCATAAACTCCCGCGCCAATGCTTAAGCCTTTTAGCGGCGTAGAATACCTCAGGTAAATATTTACAAGGGTTGTGGGCTTGAGTTGCGTTGCAACCGCGGAACCTAATGTATCAAGCGTTGTGTAAGCCCAGCGCTTTCCGAAAAAAGAAACGGTAGGGTTCAGGGAAAGATCTTTTGTAATGTTCCAAACGCCATTCAGGTTAAGCTTATGATTCGCAAAGCCAAGCAAGGCTTTAGGATCATCTGCCACTTCATAATCTCCTATCTTTTTCTTTCCATCGGCAGTATAAAAAGCATAGTTGGCGGCTACGCTTCCCCATTTCCCTTTGACTCTGTATTCCGCTTCCACGCCCCTCGTTCCCGATTGTCCGAAATTAATATACGTGTCGGAGAGCGTTAAGGTGTCGTAATAATATACTATCGGATTATTGGTTGTGATATCAAAAAAATTAACAGTGAAGATGGATTTGCGCGTTACCTGGTAACCCAGCTCCAGCTCTGCTACCTGTGTTTTTTCAGGCTTAATGCCGGCGCTCGTTTTCAGGTTAATGTTTTCTATTGAGGGAGCCCTGAAGGCATTGCTGTATAAAGACTTGAAGTGGAACTTTTTGTACTTTTTTGTAAGACCAACTCTCGGTACAAATGCATCGCCATAAGCATTGTGCTTATCGTAACGCGCCCCGATGATCACATTCACAAAACGCGTTTTTACGAGACCCTGCGCGAAAAAAGCATAATTGAAATATTCCACGCTGCTGCTTCCGTTCGAGAAGAAAGAACCATCGGCTTTATCAACCGCCACATCCGTATATTTTTCCCCGCCAAACACAACATTCACATTGCGTGTTGCATTGTAAGATACCGTAAGATTTGTAGTTGTCCGCTTTGCAGTTTTTATATACGCCGGCGTTATGGAATCAACAGCCTCTGTTCTCCAGGGAGTCTGTTTTTTAAAATTTATCCGCGGAGTTATGGTAAGCTTATCGTTGATATTGAAAACATATTTTAACTCTGTATATAAAGAATTATAACTCTCCTTATAATTCGCCGACTTCACCTGGTCATAACCGTCCTGGACAGTAGTATTATAAAAGTCACCAATGGCACGTATGCTTAGTCCCTTGTAAGAAAAGCCGCCATTAATAAAGGCCGGGTTAAGACTGGCGTTGCCTGGCATGGAGTAGCTGCTGTCGTAGAGATCTGTAAATACCTGGTCGCTGCGATTTCCCTGGCCGATCAATCCTGAAATACTATACTGAAGATCTCCTTTTTTTTGTCCGACAGATACGTTAAGATTTCTCCGTCCGAAGGCATTTTGCATTTGGCCATAGGTAGCGGTTGCTGAAACCCCATTGATGTCTTCTCCTTGTTTCGTGATAATATTGATCACTCCATATTCCGCAAAACCGCCATAAATTGCAGATCCGGGACCGCGGATGATCTCAATACGCTTTATGTTATCGATCGGGTAATGATTTCCGAACTGAGTTGTGGCAAACAGGATCTCATTCATTTCCTGTCCGTCGATCAGGAGCAACACCTTTCCTTCATGCGCCCAGTTTCCGCGCACGCCGATCCCTGTAACACTTTCCACATCGGTTCCAAAATCGATACCCGGTACCATGCGTAATACATCGATCAGGTCGCGGGCTCCGGACTTTTTAATTTCGTCTTCGGTTACAAGGCTCACAATACTTGGGGATTCCCTTACATTCAGGGGTTTTTTGGATGCCACCGCAATAAGCGAATTGATGAGCTTCTCCAATTCAGAAGGAACTCCGTGCGCTTTCATTTTAAGAAGCTGCTCGAGCGACATTTCGTAAAAGTCAACTGAATCCTTACGCACGGAATCCACCTGTGCGGAGGCCGAGAATACAAATCCAAGCAGAAGCGCTAAAACCTGAAGTGTTTGTTTCTTTAACATTCATCGAAAGGTAAATAAAATTTTTATTGAAACAACACAGGCGTGATCTTCCACTGCAATTTATTGTCGGATATACGTCAAATATCCTATATTTGTGTGAATAGGGGCCAATACAGTAACTTTTGCCTTCCTGATCTTTATGAAGCTTGGTTTTTTTAATACGGGATTTCCCAGGATCACTTTCGCTTTTGCGCTGGTGATAATTATCGTTCTCGCCAATGTCTGCTTCAATTATTACATCATTAAAAAAAATAAGGCAACCATTGCCGGAATGACCGAAGTGATCAATCCTTACATTGAGTCGCTTGAAGAGTTTAACCTCGTGGTAACCGAATCCAAGATGTACTCCACAAACTGGGTATACCTGCAGAATAGCATTGAAGATAAGAAGAGCCTTGATTCCCTTCACAAATTCCATTATCCGCGCCTGAAAAAACAGCTCGACGGATATATGGTAAAGCTGAATAAGAAAGCGGACAGGGACAGCTTGCTGAACGTATTTGCAAAATTTGACGAGCTGATCGCCGTGGAAAAAGAGATCATGAAAACCCTGGTGAATTTTGACGATTATGAGAATCCCCGGAAAAAATTTGCCGGCGAAGAGCTGATCGAAAGTGAGGTTCTTCCACGAACGCACAGCATCATGACGCAATTGAAAAGCATTATTGAACGGAACCGTGAAGAGGCTGCCCGCCTGAAGGCAAATATTGAGAAGGATTCCTTCCGGATGATGACCACCATGATGATCGCTTCCGTAGGTTTGCTGGTATTTATTATTCTTGCCGTGTCTTTTATCTCAGGGGGCATTCGCAAGCCTGTGCTGAAAATGAAAAATATCATTCAGCAATTAGCCCGGGGGGAATTACCGAAAGAAAAAACAAAAGTGCAGAAGGATGTGATCGGGGATATGGCGGAATCCGTGAACGCCTTATCTGACAGTTTTACGCAAACTTCCGTTTTTGCCAGCGAGATCGGCCGCGGAAACTTAAGCGTGCATTATGATAAGCTCAGTGAAAACGATCTGTTGGGGAATGCGCTGATCAATATGCGCGACAGTCTCCGGTCCTATTCCGAGAACATGGAACAACAGGTAAAAGAACGGACGCGCGAGGTTTTGGAAAAAGGACAAAAACTGGAAATGGCTTACCGCGAGATCCGCGACAGCATCAATTACGCTAAGAGGATCCAGGAATCTATTCTGCCTGCAGATGAATTCATCATAAAAACATTTCCCAACTCTTTTATTTTTTATAAGCCCAAGGATGTTGTCTGCGGCGACTTCTATTGGTTCTCACAGCATAACGATGAAGTGGTATTCGCTGCGCTTGATTGTACGGGCCACGGCGTGCCTGGCGCGTTCATGACGGTAATAGGAAATTCACTGTTGAACCAGGTGATCAATTTCATGCAGATCACCGACCCGGCCAAAATTCTGACCCAGCTGGATAAAAAATTACTCGAAACCTTTCAGCAGCACGGCCAGGTGAATACCAATGACGGAATGGATGCGGCCGTATGTCGTTACAAACTGAGCAAAGGCGAGCTTACCTTTTCCGGGGCCAACCGTCCGCTCTACGTATTTAAAGGGGGCGAGCTCATTGAACTGAAAGGGAACAAGTGCCCTGTAGGAAGCTTCGGTCACAGTTATAATAAATTATTCACGGAGCATAAAATAATCATGAATAAGAAGGATACGCTTTACATCTTTTCTGATGGCCTCCAGGATCAGTTCGGCGGAAGCGAGGGAAAAAAATTCATGGTTAAACGCTTTCGTGAATTGCTTACCGAAATGCAGCCGCTCTCCATGGCTCAACAGGCGGAAAAAATAAAAAAAGAATACATTCAGTGGCAGGGCAGTTTCGAACAAACGGATGACATGCTGCTAATGGGAATACGATTCTGATCCGTTCTTCTATCCTTTCCGGCTAATTAAAATTCTTCGTGTCACTTTTTTCCGACGCCGCCATTATGGGAGTACAAAACAAATTCCCATGTCGCACGGAAAAGAAAGCACCCGCCAGAAAATGATTGGCATGATGTACCTCGTACTCACCTGCCTTTTAGCAATGAATGTTTCCAAAGATATCCTGAAAGGTTTCATTACAGTAAATGAAAGCCTGGAACGCACCAACAAAAATTTCAGCGAGAATACGGTAAAGATGCTGGAAGGTTTTAAAAGTGCAATAAAGAACGGTCATCCTGAAGCAAAGCCTTATTACGACAAAGCCGTAGAAGCCACGACCTCAACAAACGAACTGTTCGCATATATCGGAATTCTGAAGGCGCAGATCCAACAGTATACTGAAGATGTGAAAGGAGCGGACACCATGCAGCTTCGCTATGTGGAGAAGAAGGACAATTTTGACGACCCCACTTATTTTCTCATCGGGGACAACGAAGCCAATCCGAAAAGCGGTCAGTACACCGCGCGTGAGCTGAGGCAAAAGATGACCACGCTCAGCGACAAGCTGCTGGCAATGATTGAAACCATGCGCAAAGTTCCGGGAACAAAGATCCCTGATTCGGATTTTGAAACACTCAAAAAGAAGATCACTTCCATTCGTCCTGTTGACCCGAATGAAAAAGAAGATGATGTGCCTGTTACCTGGGAGCTTCAGAATTTCTATCACTTGCCGCTCGCCGCAGTGATCACTAATCTTTCCAAGATCCAATCCGATCTTAAAAATGTGGAGGGAGAGCTTGTCTCTGTTTTCTCTGCCGCGCCAGGGAAGCTTACTGTTCCTATGAATGTTCTTCAGCCGCGGGTCGTCGCCCATTCCAATTACATACAAGCGGGACAGCCTTACCAGGCGGAAGTATTTCTTGCCGCTTCCTCCACTGAATTTAAAGATGATAACCTGCAGGTTGTCTTGGGTGAATATGACACTGTAACCGGACAAGCCAAAGCAGGAGCGGAGATATTGAAGATCGAGAACGGTATGGGAAAGATCGACCTTGCGGCCAATGCCGCGGGACACAAAGATTACAAAGGCATGATCCGCTTAAAGGACGGTACCGGAAAATTCAAGTATTTTCCATTTAAGGAGGAATACATTGTCGCCAATCCTTCGGTTGCAGTTTCCCCTGAGAAAATGAATGTGTTTTATATTGGTGTTCCAAATCCTGTCGCCATTTCTGCCGCGGGAATCTCTCCGGGAGATCTGCGCATAACACTAAAAGGCTGCGGAGGAAAACTGATTGACAAGGGAAATGGTAAATACGAGATCTCTGTTTCTTCGGCGGGGAAATGTACAGTGACAGTTGCCGCTCAAACTCCCGAAGGATTAAAGCAACAGGGATTGCCTCTTGAATTCCGTGTAAAAGAAATTCCTGATCCTCAGCCAAAGATCGGCGGAAAGACCGGCAACGGAACATTAGATATTTCTACTCTTGAAGTTCAGGGGATAAACACAATGACCGCTGACCTGGGGAACTTTGATTTCAATGCGAAATTCAACATTATTTCCTTTACGATCGGAATGAGCAAGAATGGCGTGTACAAGGATTTTGAATGCACCAATAAAGTAAGCGATGAAGCAAAGCAGGAGTTAGCCAAATGCAAAAAAGGGACTAAAATCTTTGTGGAGAACATCAAAGCGATCGGACCTGATGAGAAGGTAAGAAAGCTGGCAAATATGATCCTGAAGGTAAAATAACTATTCTTCCTCCGCCTTCTCTATCGTAAGTCCAATATCAAGAATAAGAGGCAAAGGATCTATCGCTGTTTTATCTCCTGAACGCATCGCCTGTTCAAATGAAAATACATATTTACCCGCCATAGGAAATCTGACATTGCGCTTAAACGGGATAGTATTATCCCAGAGATCACCTGCGCCTTTTCCGAGCCACTGTCCTTTTTCATCCGAGAGCAAACATTCCAAAGTGTCGGTTTTTACATTCCCGTCGGGATAAGTAGTATGCAGAAATAAAAACAGGTTACGAAAAGGATAACTGTCTGCGTTCCGGACATTAATAAAAACATTGTTACGCGAAACGGTATCTTTAATGTCCACCTCGAATTTGATCTGCTGACCTTTTGCCCAGCCCTTATCTACATCAATACTTTCGTATTTACTGTACACTGTACTTTTGTTACAGGAAAGCAGTAAGAGCAGGGCAAGGCTACTGAGGAGGATTCCCTTCGTTCTTTTTACCATCGTTGCGGTTGTTGTTATTCCTGTTCCTGTTATTATTATTCGGATTGGGCTTGTTACCTGGCCCACGATTTCCCTGCCGGTTATTGTTCGGTTTTGGATTGGCAGGATTATTCTGTTTGTTCGGATTCGGTTTATTGTTACCGGGATTATTATTCCTTGGCTTATTCTGGTTGGGTCCGACCGTCGGGTTAGGCTTGTTCGTTCCCGCCGTATTTTTTTTGTGCTGCGGCTTCCCCTGGTTCCGGCCTCGGCTCCTGTCCTGCTTGTTCTTTTTATCGAAACGGGTAAGACTGTCCTGCGCATCTACTTTTTCATAATCCGGCTCCTTCTCCACAACTACCTGCGACTGCATTAATTTTTTATCACTGATGTCTTCCGGAAATTCGCCTTTGGCATTCAGTTCCATGATCTCTTTCACACGATCCACACTAAGCGGAATAAAAGTTTCGCGCTCATCAAAATAACTGTACCACATCATTCTTCTGAAGATATCCGTTTTCTGGTGGAAGGCATCTCCTCTTTTACTTTTGAGCTTTATATTTTCACCTTGTGGGAAATCCTTAATGGCATCCATATAGCTGTCGAGCTCGTAATTGAGGCAGCATTTTAATTTACCACACTGACCGGCCAGCTTTAATGGGTTCAGGGACAATTGCTGGTAACGCGCTGCAGAAGTTGAAACCGTTCTGAAATCAGTGAGCCAGGTGGCACAACAGAGTTCCCTTCCGCAGGCGCCAATCCCACCTAATCGTGAGGCTTCCTGCCTTGCACCGATCTGGCGCATTTCTATCCGTACTTTGAATTCATCCGCCAGCGTTTTGATGAGCTCGCGAAAATCGACCCGGGCATCAGCGGTATAATAAAATATAGCTTTGGTTTTATCTCCCTGGTATTCCACATCGCTGATCTTCATCTGCAAATTATGACGCAATGCGAAAGTTCTCGCTTTATACATGGTGGGCACCTCGAGCTTCTGCGCTTCCTGCCACTTTTCTATATCCTGAGGCTTAGCCTTTCGGTAAACCTTTTTTATCTCTTCACTGTCAAAATTCACCTGGCGCTTTTTCATTTGCAGGCGCACCAGCTCACCCGTGAGTGAAACAACACCCATGTCGTGTCCGGGTGAAGATTCCACCGCAACCACTTCGCCTACCGTTAAAGGCAGACTGTTTACGTTCCTGAAAAATTCCTTCCTGGAATTTTTGAAACGGATCTCTACAATGTCAAAGGCTTTTTCACCTTCGGGCAATTCCATATTGGCAAGCCAGTCGAATACGTTGAGCTTATTACAGCCCCCCGTTCCACACGAGCCATTATTGTTACATCCTGCCGGACTTGCGCCCGGTACATCATAGTGACCTCTACCGCTTGAACATCCGCTACAACTCATATATTTTGTGTACTATTCTGTTAAAATTAAAGATACTAAGTTAAGGAATTTATCCCGATTTAAGCGTGCTGAATAAAAGCTTTGGGAGAAGTATATTCGGTTGAATTCTTAATAGAGCTTAATTCTACGCAGGTTTCGTTTTTCCCGCCTGCAAAGTAATGAAGGTAAAGCCTAAGCTTTTTGTTAGGATGCCAACTGCGGCTTAGGAAGATTAATGAGTCCGTTCGTTTTTAACGCCAGATCCATAAATAATATCTTGGCATTGGCATTTCGCTCAATATGATAATAGGCGCTGTTGAACTCTTCAGTTAATTTTTCATAATTACCGGTATGCACAAAAGCAGCAAACTTCTTAACGAATTCCAGCTCCTCTCCGCG
Source organism: Bacteroidia bacterium (assembly GCA_045805185.1). Classification (GTDB taxonomy): domain Bacteria; phylum Bacteroidota; class Bacteroidia; order B-17B0; family Aurantibacillaceae; genus JAHEYF01. The sequence goes on from JBJMLS010000302.1 coordinate 13,096, forward strand.
CAGCTTTACCAGCTCCGCTCCTGCATAATTCAGCATCAGGCATTCCCTGAATAACTGAAGTGAATATTGAATAAAATACTTTTGCTTTTCTCTTCCCAGGGCAGCAGTTTCCTCGATCCAGGAAATAAGTTTTGGAGCATCGAACTGGAGGCATAACCGCATAAAAGACTGAAAATGCTTTAGAAACTGTACATTCGAATCGCTTTCGGAAATTATTTTCAAGGCCTCCCTGAAATTCCCTTCAGCCATGCGCGCCACGTTCAACGCCTGTTCCGCAGGTACTGAATATCTTTCCTGAAGGGCGGAGGCAATATCCTCATCGTGCAACGGGCTGAATTTGATCAGCTGGGTACGGGAAATAATTGTCGGGAGGATCTGCTCCGTATTATTGGGCACCAGGAAGAAGAGTGTTTCATCAGGAGGCTCTTCCAGCATCTTCAGCACTTTATTGGCCGCTGAGCTGTTCATCTTTTCCGGTTGCCAGATGATCATGATCTTTCCGTTTCCCTCGAAGCTGGTATAGCTTAATTTTTTAATGATCTCGTTGCTTTCCTCTGCGGGAATGATCGGCTGCTTGTTTTCCGCATTCAACTCATTGAACCAATCCTGCTGATTCATGTACGGCTGGTTGAGAAAGGCCTCGCGAAACTCCGCGATAACATCAGTGCTTACTTTTACATCCTTACCCGTGGCGATGGGATAAACGAAATGCAGGTCGGGATGTGCGAGCTTATTGATCTTGATGCAGGAAGAGCAGGTTCCGCAGCTGTCCTCATTCGATCGGTTCCTGCAAAACACATAGCGCGCAAAAGCCATTGCGGCAGGAAGGTTTCCGCTTCCCTCAGGACCAAAGAACAATTGCGCATGGGGGATTCTTCCCTCCTGCACCATTTGCCTCAATTTCTGCTTGATCTCCGAATGACCGACTACCTGTTTGAAAAACATGCTGCGAAGATAGGCTTTCTCCTTCTCATTTTAAATGCTCTTAACCCAATTTAGCTTTTGGAGAACGTTTGTTGTTCAATAAAAAAGCCCCGTCAGGAAACGGAGCTTTTTTTTATGTTTTTGGCCTTTTATTCTTTGATCAATCTACCGTTTAAAATAATTAAAAAAACAAAAGCCTTCACTGCGAAGGCCTTTGTTGCCTGGCAAAAAAATGAGATTTTTTACCTTTATAATAATTCATTGGCAAGATTTGCCAGATCGCTTCGCTCGCCTTTTTGCAGGGTAATGTGCGCGTAGATCGGCTTATCTTTGATCTTGTCGATGAGGTAAGAGAGCCCGTTACTTTGCGCATCCAGGTACGGTGTATCGATCTGGTTCACATCGCCGGTGAATATAATTTTAGTGTTTTCCCCCGCCCTCGTAATGATGGTCTTCACTTCATGCGGAGTTAAGTTCTGCGCTTCATCCACAATAAAGAACACATTGCTCAGGCTGCGTCCGCGAATGTAAGCCAATGGACAAACGACCAGCTTTTCATTCTCTACCATTTCATTGATCTGCTTGAATTCTTTCTCCTTTTCGGTGAACTGGTTCTTGATGAATTTTAAATTATCCCATAGCGGTTCCATGTAAGGATTCAATTTGGATTTGATATCTCCAGGGAGATAACCAATATCCTTATTGCTTAAAGGAACAACGGGCCGCGCCAGGTAGATCTGGTGATAATTCCTTCGTTGTTCAAGCGCTCCTGCAAGCGACAATAATGTTTTTCCCGTTCCTGCAACACCCTGTATGGTTACCAACCGTATAGTCGGGTTCATGATCGCCTCGAGCGCAAAAGCCTGTTCGGCATTCTTGGGCATGATCCCGAACGAAGCGGTCTTATGAACGCGCTTAAGTGTTGAGGACTCCGAATCATAAGTGGCCAGCACAGATTTCTGACCGTTCTTCAAAATATAAAAATGATTCGCTAAAGGCTTATTCCTTTTTAAGGTCCCGGCTACTCCAACGCCGCCACTTTCATAAATAGCGTCAATGGCATCGGTAGAGGCTTTTTCAATTGTGGTAATGCCAGTGTACAGCTCATCCACATGCTTGATCTTTCCCGTTTCATAATCTTCCGCTGCCAGGCTCAGGGATTTTGCTTTAATGCGGAGGTTAATATCCTTGGTGATCAGCACCACTTTTTTATCTGGGTACTGCTCTGCAATATGCAGCGCGCAATTCAATATTTTATGATCCGCTTTCCTTTCCCCAAAAACTTTTTCCGCATCGACCTTTGCATTCTGGCTCATTTCAATTTTAAACATTCCATGCCCTTTACCATTGATCGGGGTCCAGTCCTGGAGGGTATTATTCCCCGAGAGGCGATCAACATAACGGGTAAATTCCCTCGCGGAAAAATTCTTGGTGTCATTCCCTTTTTTGAAATTGTCGAGCTCCTCCAGTACTGTGATCGGTATTACAACATCGTGTTCCTTGAAATTTTTTATTGCGGTATGGTCGTAAATAATAACTGATGTGTCCAGTACAAATATTTTTTTCGCCTCTACTTCTTTTTTAACTCCTGCTGCTTTTGCCATACACTGTTTTTTAATGGTTTTCGAAAACTAAAACTAATTTTAATGTGACTATGTACGGCGGGCCACAAAAATAGAAATGAACACCAGCGTGTTTATTCCCGCTTTAACCTGAATTTACTCATTTTTATGGATTTTATTTTTTTAATTCCCCTGTTAAAAGGCATTTCAGGATTAAAATGTTAAAATCCCCAGATTTTGTAAGCTCTCCGTTCATCACAAAAGCGGTCAAATATTTTGATTTACCGAATAATTTTTCTTAATTTGAAGCGACCAAACAAACAACGCTTTTAATTTCTTTTTCCGGATCTGCTGAACCCTTACTAAAATTAAGGATTTTGACTGATCGTAACGACTAAACCCCGCTCGTTCTTTAAGATTGTTTGTCCTTTTCATATACAGTATCCCTTAACATTATTAACCGGGAGAAATCCCTAAACTACTGCTTTGTCCGATGAAGAAATTACATTTACTTGTCCTTTTATTAGTGTTCAGCTATTGTACTTATGCCCAGACTGTTTTTAGCGATTATACAGATGGAAAGGTATATGTCCGTGTAAAGACCTCTCATAATCCTGTTTTTGCAAAAAACCGTAAAAACTGGGATAAGCTCCCCCTTAATGAATTTCCTTTTTTAACCGGCCTGTCGGTTAAATATGGAATAGATGCTATTTCAAAGCCTTTTTTTGCGGCTAAAGGTTCCGACGAGCTTTTAAGAACGTATGTTTTGGAATTCAGCCATAAAACTCAGGTGTTGAACCTGATTGCAGACCTCGAGGGTTCCGGCGCTGTTGATCTAGCGGAGAAAGTTCCGCTGATGCAAACCTCGGTCTATACGCCGAATGACTATAATGGAACAACCCAGTGGGGACTTGCTAAGATCGGAGCAACCACAGCCTGGGGTGTTTTCAATGGAAATTCAACTACAGCCACAGTAGCGGTTGTAGACAATGCGGTTCAGATCACTCATACCGACCTCTCTGCCAATATTTGGGTAAACCCGAATGAAATTGCAAACAACGGCATTGATGACGATGGCAACGGCTACACAGATGATGTGAGTGGCTACGATGTGGCAGACAACGATAAGGATCCGCTTCCTCCCAATACTACTTTCAATCACGGAACACATTGCGCGGGGATCGTTGGGGCAAGAACAGATAATAACACAGGTATTTCCGCCATAGGCTTCAACGTAAAAGTTATTGCGGTTAAATCGACCCACGACACCAGCACCTCTTCAGCGGTTGACGCGGGTTATGCAGGGATCATCTATGCGGTTTCCGTACATGCCCGCGTGATCAGCTGCTCCTGGGGAGGGGCGGGAAGTTCGGCCACCGAGCAGAGCGTGATCAATTATGCCTGGGGGAATAACTGCATTATCGTTGCCGCAGCTGGTAATAATGGAAATACAGTTCAGAATTATCCCGGAGCATACAACAACATCTATTGTGTAGCCTCAACCACATCAACTGATGCGCGTTCAGGCTTTTCAAATTACGGCACCTGGGTGGATATCTCCGCTCCGGGAACCGGCATTTACAGCACTGTCCCAAATAATTCCTACGCGAACATGTCCGGTACTTCCATGGCAACGCCCCTGGTGGCAGGACTTTGCGGACTCATGATCGCTTACCAACCTTACCTTACGCCAAGCCAGGTATTGAATTGCATCTCTTCCACCGCGGTAAGCGTTTCTCCTGTAGGACAGATGGGAGCGGGTCGCATTAATGCAGGCGCGGCCATGACCTGTGTAAGCTCTGTTGTTCCTGGTCCGCCTGCTGTGGATTTTATATCACAAATGACGACAACTTGCCCCTCGGCGCCGGTAAAGTTTTTTGACAAAACATTCTATGGTGCCACAGCCTGGAGCTGGTCTTTTCAGGGGGGAACACCTGCAAGCTCCACCGCTCAAAATCCAACCGTATCCTGGGCAAGTCCCGGAACTTATTCGGTGAGCCTCACCGCTACAAATCCAAACGGAAGCGCCACCAAGATCAAAACTTCGTATATAACTGTGGCGGGGCCAACAGCTCTTCCGCTTATGGAAGGATTTACAGCGGCTACCTATCCGCCGGCAGGATGGGCAGAATACGACCAGGATCTCGATTCTGTAAAATGGTACCGGAATACAAGTGTTGGTGGATTCGGCACGAGCTCACAATCCATTTACTTTGATAATTATAACATTGATGCAACAGGCAAGCATGACCAATTGTGGACCCCTAAATATGATTTCACGGGACTATCCTCCGCAACACTTAAATTCGATGTGGCTTATGCGCGCTATGACGCGTCTTACAGCGACTCGCTAAAAGCGCTTGTTTCCACCGATTGTGGTCAGACATTCACACAGGTTTATTTTAAAGGCGGAACAGGCCTTGCAACAGCTGCAGATAATAACGCGGCCACGTTTGTTCCTGCAAATACCGAGTGGCGCACAGAAACGGTGAATCTCAATAGCTTTATAGGACAAGGAAGCGTACTTATTGCTTTTTCGAATTATGGTCATTACGGACAAGCTCTTTACATTGACAATATAAATATTACCGGAGTTACAGCCTCGGCGCCTCCAACCGCGGGCTTTACAGCTTCGAGTAATCCATGCACAGGTCAGACAATTACCTTGACAGACGCTTCTTCAAACAACCCGACATCCTGGGCCTGGACGATGGCGGGCGCAAGTCCTTCCACCTCAACAGCACAAAACCCAACGGTCAGTTACAGTACTGCAGGAACTTATACCGTAAGCCTTATTGCCACTAATGGATTTGGTGCAAGTGCCCCTGTCTCACAAACCTTCACCATTAATACCACGCCGGTGGCCACGGCGAGTAATACAGGTCCTTTCTGTACAGGCAGTACCATCACATTGAATTCAACAGGTACCGGAACCTATGCCTGGACCGGGCCGGGAACTTACACCTCAGCGGTTCAAAACCCTACGCGTTCCGGCGCGACGCTTGGAATGTCGGGAACATACACTGTTACAATAACTAATGCGGGATGTTCCGCCACTGCAACAACAGCAGTTGTAGTAAATGTAAAACCGGTTTCTACAGTAACAGTGAGTGCAACCAGCTTTTGCGCAGGCAGCGGGGTAACATTGAACGGCTCTTCTTCAAGTCCGGGATCGGGAACGATCAGCTCTTACCAATGGCAGCTGGGAGGTTCTAACATATCAGGAGCAACAAGCTCCACTTACAGCGCTACAGCCGCCGGAACATACAACCTGATAGTTACCAATTCTAATGGTTGTTCTACCACATCAGCTAATAAAGTGATCAGTGTTAATGCCATTCCATCTGCAACAGTTACAGGCATCAACAGCTTCTGTTCCGGAACAGGCACATTACTTGATGCGTCATCCTCTACTGCAGGATCAGGAACAGTTACAGCTTATCAATGGCAGTTAGGGGGCTCCAATATTGCCGGAGCAACGACCTCAACTTACAGCGCTACCACAGCCGGTAGTTACAATGTAATAATTACTAATTCCAATACCTGTAAAGATACCTCCGCTGTAACAACAGTAAGTGTTTATTCCTCACCGACCGTTACGGCGAATTCTCCTGTGATTTGTAGCGGGGATGTTACAACGCTGAACGGAGGAGGAGCTTTAAGCTATTCCTGGACGGGGGGCGTGATTGACGGAGTTGCTTTTTCGCCTTCAGGAACACAAACGTATACCGTTACAGGTACTGATGCGAATAATTGCGCCAATACAGCAATAGCAACTGTCACCGTGAACCAATTGCCTTTGGTTACTTCATCGGCATCACCGAACGATACTATTTGCAGCGGGACTACGGTAAGCTTAAGCGGATCAGGCGCCAGCACTTATTCCTGGAGCGGGGGCATTAGCGATGGAATTGCCTTTTCCCCTTCAGGAACGCAAACGTATACCGTTACAGGCAGCGATGCAAACAACTGCAGTAATACAGCGGCTATTACTATTGAAGTGCAGAACTGCACCGGCATTCAACAGCAGGCAAATGTCGCATCCCTGGTCAACATCTTTCCAAATCCGAACACGGGAACTTTCACACTGAGCATCGACTCCCAAAAAGAAGAAATGGTAACGCTTGAATTAGTGGATTACCTCGGACAGATTGTTTATAAGGATCGTGTTTTTATCAGCGCCGGTAAGACCGTTAAAACAGTAAGTGTTGTTGATGCCGGAAAAGGAATATATCATATCTTCATTGGTCAAAATAATACAAGTACAATTAAAAAAGTAATCGTTGATTAGTAATTATTAATTAATCTATTTTCACAATCATGAAAAAACTATTAGCTATCGGGTTTTGTTCTGTGTTAGTGCTTAATGCCTCTGCTCAGAAATGGGTTCAGAAAATGATGGATCCCACCGTTAACTTTTACGACGTACAAAAAAGCTTCAATAAGCATTGGAAAAAGGAAGCGCATGAGCGCGAAAGAGAAAGAGAAAGAGAGAAGGAAATGCTTAATCAGCAAAGTCCGCTGAAAAAAGGCGCAATGAATAAAACCGAAGAGGAAGAAGAGAACGAAAGCTTTATGATCTATAAGCGCTGGGAGGACTTTATGGCTCCGCGCGTATATCCGAGCGGTGACAGGAGCCTTGTTGCAAAATCAGCCACTGAATATATGGAATACCTGCAGAATAACTCAGCTTCATCAAATAAGCTAATAGGAGGAAACAACCAGATTATGTCCAGCACCTGGGCAGCTGTTGGTCCAATGGGGGCGCCTGCAGGAGGAAATGCCGGACGATTGAATGTGATCCGTTTTGACCCGACCAATGCTAATACCATGTATGTATGTGCCCCGGCCGGAGGATTATGGGTGACAACCAATGGAGGAACTTCCTGGACGACAAATACAGATCAGCTCGCTGTGATCGGATGCAGTGATATTGCAATAGATCCAACAAATACGCAGATCATGTACCTTGCAACAGGTGATGGCGATGCCGGTGATACACCAAGTATCGGGCTCCTCAAATCAACCAACGGAGGAACAACCTGGTCAGCTACAGGATTAAGTTTTGCAGCCAGTGCGGGCATCTCAATAAGAAGAGTAAAGATCAATCCCAACAATACACAGCAGATCCTTGTTGCAACCAACACCGGAATCTACCGCTCCACAAACGGCGGAACAACCTTTGGCGCCGCTGTAATTACAAACAGCATTCGCGATATGGAGCTGAATCCGCTCAACCCGAATGAAGTTTTTGTAAGCGGCACGCGTTTTTTCAGATCAAGGAATTTCGGACAGAGTTTTACCCAGATTACTTCGGGCTTACCTGCTAATACAGCTGTTGACCGCATGGCGATCGGTGTAACACCAAACGACACAAGTTATGTTTATGTTATTGCCGGTGACGCTTCTACAAGCGGCTCTTATGGATTTTACCTTTCAACCAATAGCGGAACAACCTTTTCCCAGGTAACATTTGCTTCACCACAAAATCTCTTAGGCTGGGCATCTGCAGGTAATGACGCGGCTGCCGGCGGACAAAGCTGGTATGACCTCGCCATTGCAGTTTCTCCTACCAATAAGAACGACGTTGTCGTAGGCGGCGTAAATATCTGGAGAACCACAACCGCAGGAACCTCCTGGACCTTATACGGACACTGGACAGGTACCGGCGCCCCATACATTCACGCGGATTGCCATGACCTGAATTATAACGCTGCAGGCACCCTTTATGCAACCAGCGACGGTGGCGTCTTTCAGCGGGGAGCAACCACCTGGACGGATCTTAGCGCAGCGATGAATATTGCACAGCCTTATCGCCTGGGACTTTCTACATCCAACGCCAACCTGATGATCACAGGCCACCAGGATAATGGTACAAATAAATACACCGGCACCTGGTCAAATACAATGGGCGGTGATGGAATGGATTGTTTTATCGATCGCACAAATAATAATGTAATGTATGGCGAGCAATATAATGGAAGTTTGAACCGCACCACAAACGGCGGCGGCAGCTGGACAGGAATTACAACAGGTCTGACAGGTAACGCCGCATGGGTAACACCCTGGCACCAGGATCCCAGCGTAGCGAATACAATTTACGTCGGGTATACGCAATTGTTCAAGTCAACTAACCAGGGGACCAGCTGGGCGCAAACCACTGGCAGCATGGCTGGAACCGGAACGATCGTGGAATTTGCCATTGCGCCGACTAATAATCAAATTATATATGTAATACAGGGAAACACTTTATACAAGACAACAAACGGCGGTGGCGCATGGACAAATGTTACCGGAACATTACCGACAGGAAGCGCACAAATGACCTATGTTGCCATCAGTCCTAATAACGTTAATAATGTATGGGTGACCTTCTCCGGCTATTCTGCAGGGAATAAAGTGTTCACATCAACAAATGGCGGAACTTCCTGGACAAGCGTATCAGGCGGCCTTCCGAACCTTCCCGTCAATTGCATTTGTTATACGCCCGGTTCAACAACTGATGCCTTGTATGTTGGTTGCGATGTAGGCATCTATTATAAAGACAACACCAGTGCAAACTGGTCGCCTTATAACACCGGGCTCCCGAATGTACCTGTTAAAGATATTGAGATCTATCAGCCCCTGGGCAAAGTAAGAGCCGCAACATTTGGCCGCGGAGTCTGGGAAGTTGATATGTACAATCCCGGAACACTCGCTCCTATCGCGAACTTTACCGCAAACAGGCAGGTAGTATGTGCAGGGCAAACAGTAAATTTTACAGATCTTTCTTCATTCAATCCAACTTCCTGGAGCTGGACCTTCCAGGGCGGAACACCTGCCGCTTCAACAGCGCAAAATCCTTCCGTTGTTTATAACACACCCGGAACATATTCGGTTGCGCTTACTGCCACTAATGCAAACGGCAACAACACTTATTCACAGGTAACTTATATCACAGTTTCAACGGTCAATTCACTTCCCTTAAGTGAAGATTTCACTTCGGCAACATTTCCTCCGGTGAACTGGACAACTTACGACGCCAACGGAGATAGTAAGTTCTGGACGAGGAACGCAACTCTTGGATCACAGGGAACAACCTCATCGATGATGTATGACAATTACAACCTGGATGCAGCCGGATCAAGAGACGAAATGCAGGCCCCTAAATACAATTTAAGCGGGTATACATCCGCTACGTTAACTTTTGATGTAGCTTATGGTGTTTATGACGCCACGTACAGCGACACGCTTGCCGTCATGGTATCTACCGACTGCGGGATCACATTTACACCGGTATATACCAAGGGCGGCTCAACGCTTGCTTCAGTAGCCGGAACCTATACCACCGCGGTATGGGCTCCAACCGGCGCTACACAATGGCGGGCAGAAACGGTGAATATGAATGCGTATGCAGGGCAATCAAACGTAATGGTTGTCTTTCAGAACAGGGGACATTTCGGACAGGCGCTGTACGTCGATAAGATCAATCTTACCGGAGTAACCGCAGGAGCTCCGCCAACAGCTAACTTTACTACCTCTGCAACATTATGTACGGGCCAGAATATTACTTTCACCGATGCATCAACCAACTCCCCTGCCTCATGGGCATGGACATTTACAGGCGGAACACCTTCATCATCCACTGCTCAAAATCCCGTTGTGAGCTATGCCACGGCAGGAAGCTATACAGCAACACTCACTGCAACTAATGCAAACGGATCAAGCACGCCTTATTCGCAGGTTATTACAATCGGAACAACACCGGTAGCGGCGGCAAGTAATACAGGGCCATTCTGTACCGGTGGAACGATCTCGCTTACTTCTTCCGGAGGAGGTACTTATGCATGGACAGGTCCGGGAACTTACACGTCGGCCCTGCAAAATCCAACGCGATCAGGAGCAACGCTTGGAATGGGCGGGAACTATACGGTAACAGTAACAAGCGGGGGCTGTTCGGCCACTGCTACAACATCCGTCAGCGTGAATGTTAAGCCTGTTTCAACCGTAAGCGGCAGCACCAGCTTCTGTGCAGGCGGAGGAGTAACCCTGAGCGGAACCACATCTACACCTGGCTCAGGTACTATTACAGGATATCAATGGCAACTGGGCGGCTCTAACATTGCAGGGGCAACCGCATCGACATACAGTGCAACGGCGGCAGGAACCTACAATCTGGTTGTGACCAATTCCAATGGTTGTTCAACAACTTCCGCAAATAAAGTGATTACAGTGAATGCTGCGCCAACAGCTACGGTTACCGGAACAAATTCTTTTTGTCAGGGAAGCAATACGGTTTTGAGCGCAGCCTCATCCACAGCCGGATCAGGTACGATCAGCGGGTATCAATGGCAGCTTGGAGGATCCAATATCGCAGGGGCCACCGCAGCAACATACAGTGCAACCTCAGCTGGAACTTATAATGTTATTGTCACCAACTCTAATACCTGTTCGACTATCTCGGCGAATACAGTTGTTACGGTTAACGCGGCTCCAACAGCAAACATAAGCGGAGCCACAAGCTTTTGCGCGGGAAGCAACAGCATTCTCGACGCCTCAGCATCAATTGCAGGGTCAGGAACAGTTGCCGGTTATCAGTGGCAACTGGGCGGTTCCAATATTGCAGGAGCAACAAGCGCAACTTATACGGCAACGGCAGCGGGAACATATAATGTAATTGTGACCAATTCAAATAATTGTTCTGCTACTTCCGCTAATTCGATAATTACTGTTAATGCCGCTCCAACAGCAAGCATAAGCGGAACAAGCGCTTTTTGCGCCGGAGGGAATACAATACTTGACGCATCCGGCTCGGCAGCAGGCTCAGGAACCCTTTCTACTTATCAATGGCAGCTCAGCGGCTCGGATATTGCCGGTGAAACCGCAGCAACTTATACAACAACAGCGGCTGGTACATACAACGTTATTGTAAGCAATTCCAATAATTGTTCGGATACTTCCGCGAGCACAGTTGTCACCGTTTACAATCTCCCAACGGTTACAGCTACAATTCTTCCGAATGATTCTGTTTGCAGCGGTACCGGTGTTACCCTTTCAGGAGGCGGCGCTACAAGCTATTCCTGGACCGGGGGAATAAATGATGGCGTTTCCTTTACGCCTTCTTCCACACAAACCTATACGGTAACAGGAACAGACGTGAATAATTGTTCAAATACCTCAACCGCTACTGTTACAGTCAATAATACTCCATCTGTACCTGTAGTTACCCAGTCGGGACTTGTATTGACCTCCAGTTCAGCTACCGGCAACCAGTGGTATCTTAACGGCAGTCTTTTGCCCGGCGAAACCAACCAAACGCTTACTGTTACACAAAACGGAAATTACACAGTTGTGGTAACCGACCCGAATGGCTGCAGTTCCTCATCTTCAACATTTACCGTGAGCAATGTGGGTGTAGCCGAGAATAGTGTTGTTAACAGCCTTGCCATATTCCCTAACCCGAATAACGGAATGTTTGAGCTAAGCATGAATCTCCCTGATAAATCAGTTTATACCATTCAAATAACCGATGTGCTTGGTCAGTCCATCTTCTCCGAACAGGTTAAGAACGGAGGCGGTCGATATACAAAATCATTTAACCTGAGTGAAAATGGGTCCGGGATCTATTTCATCTCTATTTCAAACGGAAAAGATAAAATGACCCGCAAGATAATGGTGGATTAAAAGCTCTTAAAATAGTAGTACCTTTGCAGGACAGGCCATCACAGCCTGTTCTGCTGTTTTAAAAAAACCAACATGACAAAAAAACTAATTTCTGCATTTACGCTTTTAGTACTGATCAGCACAAAACTTTTCGCTCAGCAAACCGAGGATTTTGGAAAACTGATGAGCGATCCTAATTCAAATTTCTTCGAAGTTCAGAAAGCCTTCAACGCATACCATGAGCGAATGGAAAAAGAACATGGAAAATACGAAAGATGGTATAAAAAATGGCGTAAAGAAGGCGAGGAAGAAGAAGAAAGCGGATATGAGGTTTATAAGCGTTGGGAATACTTTATGCAAAGTCGCGTTGACGCTAATGGTAAAATTCCTGACCCATCAATTGTTTGGAACGAATGGCAAAAACATCACCAGGGCAAGAACTCATCCTCTGCAAAATTGATCGGGAACAATCAGATCCTTGCGGGAGGAACCTGGACACAGCTTGGCCCTTTAGGAGGTGAACCCACAGGGGGAGGAACCGGGCGATTGACATTCATCCGTTTCGATCCAACCAATTCAAACATTATCTGGGTGGGCGCACCTGCCGGAGGTTTGTGGAAAAGTTCAAATGGCGGACAAACCTGGAGCACTACGACTGACGCCCTGGCTGTAATTGGTTGCAGCGACCTGGCAATCGATCCAACCAATACCAATATCATGTACCTGGCAACAGGTGACAGGGATGCGGGAGATACTTACAGCATAGGTATTTTAAAATCAATCGACGGAGGACTTACCTGGAACACTACAGGTCTAAGTTCGCTTGTGCCGCAACAAAAAAACATCAGCGCTTTATTGATCAATCCAACCAACACGAGCATGGTACTTGCCGCAACCACTTCCGGTATTTACCGAACGCTTGACGGGGGGGTGAACTGGCAATTGGAAAAAACAGGAACCTTTAAAGATATGGAATACAAGCCCGGAGATCCTACCACGGTTTATGCAGCAGGACAAACATTTTGCAAATCCGTTGACAGTGGTGATAACTGGTCGGTTGTTGGAGTAGGAACC
>JBJMLS010000303.1:0-4453 GCA_045805185.1 Bacteroidia bacterium
AGCCGGGAGATTGTTTATATTTGTTCAGTGATGGGATCACAGATCAGTTTGGAGGAGAATCCGGGAAGAAGTTGAAAACAAGCGGCTTCAGAGAATGGCTCCGGGAAGTGAGCGGAAAGGAGATGACAAAGCAAAAAGAAATTCTCTCCGATCGCTTAAAAAAATGGAACAAAGAATATCCCCAAACCGATGATATATTACTGATAGGAGTAAAATGCTGAGAAAAGATCTGCTACATATTTTGTTCTGCCTGGTGTTCTTTAGTTCCTGTGTTCATTACGGATTCAAAGGAATTACCATTCCTCCTGAAGCAAAAACCATATCCGTTGGCTTCTTTCAGAACAGAGCGGCTCTTGCTAATCCTTCCGAAGCACAGAAATTTACCGAGCGCTTAAGAGATATGGTTTCTTCTCAAACCAATCTTGCACTTACAAAGGAAAACGGAGATCTTCAGTTTGAAGGCTTTATCGCGGATTATAATGTTGTTCCTGTTTCCATACAAAGCACGGATGCCGCCGCCCTGAACCGCCTGACCATTACTGTAAATGTGAAATATTCCAACCGCTTTGATGCTTCCAAAAATTTTGAACAGAGTTTTTCGAGATTTTCGGATTATAAATCTACGGCGACTTTATCCAGTGTTGAGGTTGGCTTGATGGAGGATATTAATAAGCAATTAACAGAGGATGTTTTTAACAAGGCATTCAATAACTGGTGATTTTACAAAAATTATAGCTGTAAACCGGCGGAAATGCTGAACTTTACAGCAGGTGAAAATGAAGGTAGAGCAATTCATACAATTAATAGAAGATCCGTTTCTGGCGGACGAAAAGTGCATTGATGAATTACAGCAGCTCATCGGGAACTATCCTTATTTTCAAACAGCTCATCTTCTCTATGCAAAAGCCCTGGAGAACAGCAATCACATTAACTATTACCAGGCGCTGAAAAAAACCGCAGTAGTAGCCGGCGACAGAAAGGTGCTGTATAACCTGATCACAAAAAAGCAGCAAAAGAAAATTGACGAGGTAAAAGAAAAAAATGTTCTTCCCGGAGAGATCGCTGATTCAAAAGAAAACATGAATGATATTTCCTTAATGGAAAATATCGATCTCATCAGTAAACAGGATCAAAAAGCTAATGTTTCAGCTGAGGGGATGCTCAACGACAAAAAAGAGCAGACTGAAGAACAAAAACCGGAAGAAGCGGAAGTGCAAAAACTAAAAATTGCACCCTTGGTCCCTGAGACTAAGGAAGAAACCATCGATGAGCTTATTTCAAGGCAGGCGGTTACTTCCTTTATGGAAAAAGAAGTACTGAAAGTAACGGAAATTGATAAGCACACGAAAAAAGAAGCTGAGCTCAATCCTGCCCCAAAACTTGATAAAAATGAGCCGCATAGTTTTACCGAATGGCTCAAAGCTATGCAACAGAAGGCCATTGACGAGACACAGGTTAAGCAGGAAGCGGAACCCAGCCAAAAAAAGTCCGGAGATGTTAAAAATCCTGTTTCGACCCGAAAACCGAATAAAATCCAGTTGATCGACGAGATCATCAAAAAAGAGCCGAGAATATCCAAACTGAACACCGAAAAAACCTTCTATTCCGCTGTAGATAATGCCCGTAGCAGCGTATTGGAGGATGAGAACCTGGTTACCGAGACCCTGGCCAAAATATACTCCATGCAGGGCAATTATAGCAAAGCGATCCGGGCTTATGAAATATTATGTTTGAAATTTCCCGAAAAAAGTGTTTACTTTGCATCCCTTATTCAGGAAATAAAAAATAAATTAAAATAGATAGTCATGGGATTTCTTTCGATTCTGATCATCATTGTATGTATTCTACTTGTGATCATTGTATTGGTACAAAACAGTAAAGGCGGCGGATTAGCCAGTAATTTCGCTTCAAACAACCAGGTAATGGGTGTGCGCCGTACCGCAGATTTTTTGGAAAAAGCAACATGGGGCTTTGCAATTGCTTTATTTGTTCTTTCATTACTTTCTACCCCAAAACGTGGTAGCGATGCAGATGCGGCTACAGGCTCAGGATCAGCCACACGTGAAATAGCCTCACAGAACCCTGCAACTACACCTTCTACAAATGCTCCGGTAAAAACTACTCCGGTAGCCCCAAAGAAACCATAATTTAATCTTGTAATCTTGTAAGAATGGTGTCAGGTTGTCTTCAATCTGACACCTTTTTTTTGGAGCTGAAAGCTAAACCGGAAAAATTGTCTTTTTGTCTATGAAAAACACCCATTGGCACAGAATATGCCAATAGCGACCGATTCAAATTCACTAATAACTTAAAAATAAACATAACAATGGCAAAAGTAAGCATCAAACCACTAGCGGACAGAGTGCTGGTGGAATCGGCACCGGCCGAAACCAAAACAGCGGGAGGACTTATTATTCCTGACACCGCTAAGGAAAAACCAATGAAAGGGAAAATAATTGCCGTGGGAACCGGTAAAAAAGATGAGCCGATAACTGTAAAAGTTGGGGATACCGTGTTATACGGAAAATATGCCGGAACTGAGATCCAGGTCGATGGCAAGGAGTATTTAATCATGCGCGAAAGCGATATTTACGCGATCATTTAATTGGAGAATTGTTGAGTTATTGAATTGGTGAATGAGAATTCCCATTTTAATGAAATCAACCGGACCCAATGATAAACATTAAGCTGAGTTAATTAAAACTCTCCAATTCATTTAATCACTAATTAATAAACTAAATAAAAAATGGCAAAAGATATAACATTCGACATTGAAGCCCGCGACGCCCTTAAGCGTGGTGTTGACGCACTGGCAAACGCAGTAAAAGTTACCTTAGGTCCAAAAGGACGTAATGTGATCATCGATAAAAAATTCGGATCACCGATAATCACGAAAGACGGTGTTACCGTTGCAAAAGAGATTGAGCTGACCGATCCGGTCGAGAACATGGGCGCGCAGATGCTGAAAGAAGTTGCATCAAAAACTGCTGACGTGGCAGGCGACGGAACAACTACAGCTACTGTTTTAGGACAAGCCATAGTTACAGCAGGTTTAAAGAACGTAGCTGCAGGCGCCAATCCAATGGACCTGAAACGCGGCATCGAAAAAGCGGTGATCGCAGTAGTTGAGAGCTTAAAAAAGCAGTCGCAAACAATTGGTAACGACAACAAAAAGATCGAGCAGGTTGCGACCATTTCCGCAAACAATGATTCAGCAATCGGGAAACTGATCGCTGAGGCAATGGGAAAAGTAAAGAAAGAAGGAGTTATTACTGTTGAAGAAGCAAAAGGAACCGAAACTACTGTTGATGTAGTAGAAGGTATGCAATTCGACCGCGGTTACATTTCTCCTTACTTCGTAACTGATGCCGATAAAATGGAAGCAGTGCTTGAAACTCCATTGATCCTGATCTACGATAAAAAGATCTCAAACATGAAGGAATTACTTCCTGTATTGGAGAAAGCAGTTCAGACAGGAAAACCTGTTGTGATCATTGCTGAAGATGTGGACGGAGAAGCATTAGCTACATTAGTAGTGAATAAGATCCGTGGTTCCCTGAAAATCGCTGCTGTGAAAGCTCCGGGCTTTGGTGATCGCCGTAAAGCAATGTTAGAAGACCTCGCCATCCTTACAGGCGGAACACTGATCAGCGAGGAAAGCGGTTTCAAATTAGAGAATGCTGACCTCACTTATTTAGGAAAAGCGGAAAAGATCACTATCGATAAAGACAATACCACTATCGTTAACGGTTCCGGCAAAAAAGCGGATATCGCTGCCCGTGTGAACCAGATCAAAGCGCAAATCGAAAATACAACTTCAGATTACGACCGTGAAAAATTACAGGAGCGTCTTGCTAAATTAGCAGGAGGCGTAGCTGTTCTTTACATCGGCGCTGCAACTGAAGTAGAGATGAAAGAGAAAAAAGACCGTGTTGACGATGCTTTAGCTGCGACACGCGCTGCAGTTGAAGAAGGAATCGTACCGGGCGGCGGAATCGCTTATATCCGTGCGATCTCTGCTCTTGACAAATTAAAAGGAGATAACGAAGATCAGAATACAGGTATCGCTATCGTGAAACGCGCTATTGAAGAGCCGCTTCGCCAGATCTGCGCGAATTCAGGGATCGAAGGATCTATCATCGTGCAAAAAGTAAAAGAAGGCAAAGATGACTTCGGTTACAATGCACGTACTGAGAAATTCGAGAACCTGTTCAAAGCAGGTGTTATCGATCCAACTAAAGTAACACGCGTAGCATTAGAGAACGCCGCTTCAATCGCTGGTATGCTCTTAACTACTGAGTGTGTACTTGCAGATAAGAAAGAAGAAAACCCGGCCCCGATGGGCAACCCAGGAATGGGAGGAATGGGAGGAATGATGTAATCAGGTCTTAGGTGACGTGAGTCACGCCTCCGGCGTGACGAAATGGAACCTTAGAGCTGATTATCCCGCAAA
>JBJMLS010000304.1:0-6170 GCA_045805185.1 Bacteroidia bacterium
AAAAGAAGTAGTTTGCAGGCCAAGCATTCCCGCCACCATTATAAAGAGGATCACTTTAAGACCGATCCCGATCAGGCTTTTGAAAAAAGTGCAGAGGGAAACTTCAACATGCCTGCGCTCCATTGCTTTTACTGCAAGCTTGGATATACGCTTGATCAGCCATAAGCCAACAGTGAGCGTAATGATGGCCACGACCAGGTGAGGTAAAAAATCCTTGGTCCATTTGATCAGCTTAAGGGTGTATTCTTCGGCGATACCAACCTGCTGGATCACTTCTTCCTTTAGCTTTTGCGTTGTTTCCGGCATGTCGTTTTTATCAGTTAGTTTATCGTGTATAATTTTCCGGGAAGGGAGCGCACAATGTTACTGAATTCCAATTGTAAGAGTATGCCCGCCACTTCACTCACGCTCAGTCGGACGCTGTGGCAGATCTCGTCTACGTGAACATGCTCTTTTGCTTTGAGGATATCTACAAGCTGCTGTTCTTTTTCATTCAGGTTCACCAGTAAGGGAAGTTGTGCGCCGTTTTTTTTCGCTGAGCCGGGCGATTTTTCTTCCCATCCCATGCAGTACATCAGGTCGGCAGCGTGTTCGATCAGCACCGCTTTGTTGCGCTTGATAAAAGCATTGCAGCCGCCTGAGCATTCATCGTTCGTTCTGCCAGGGAAGGCGAATACATCTTTATTGTAGGAGTTCGCGATCTCCGCTGTGATCAGGGAACCACCTCTTAGCTTTGATTCGATCACGATCACGGCATCGCACATGCCTGCAACGATCCGGTTGCGGCTTGGAAAATTTTCCTTATCCGGTTTTGTACAGCTCATGTAATCACTAAGCAATCCGCCCTGCTTCAGCATTCTCTGAGCAGCGCCACGGTGCGTTGAAGGATACAAGGTATCGAGTCCGTGCGCCAGGACACCGATCGTATCCAAACCATTCGCAAGCGCGGCTTCATGCGCGGCAATGTCAATACCATAAGCCATTCCGCTCACCACGAGGATCCCCGAATCCTTCAGCTCTGCAATAAAATTATCAACGGTAGTTCTTCCGTAACGCGTTGGCGTCCGCGTCCCGACCACGCTGATCACTTTCACGGCATTCAGATCGGTATTTCCTTTAAAATAAAGCATGATCGGACTGTCGTTGCAATACTTCAGTCGATGCGGGTATTTTTCGCTGGTGAAGAACAAAGGCTCGATGTGGTTCTTTTCAATAAAACGCATTTCCTCTTCGGCGCGGATCAGCGCTTCCTTGTTCTTCAGGTTCGCGACGAGCTTATCCGCCGTAATTTCCGCAATGCCCGGGATCTTTAAGAGCTGCGCTTTCTTTGCTTTAAAAACAGCCTCCGCGCTTCCGCAATACGCAACGAGGTTACGCGCTGTAACATCTCCAACGCCATTTATAAGCGTAAGACCTAACTGATAAAGCAACTCGTCGGACATGGCATAATTCTACAAAATATTTTTTATCTTGTGAAACAAAAGTATTGATTTGGAAATTAACCGGCCCCGCAAATGAATAAATTTTTATACAAAATTTACTTCCTGGCTCTTGCTTTTTTCATTCCTGTTTTTTTAGTAGGGCAGGACAATGCTTTTGTAAAAGGGAAGATCAATGATAAGGCGAATAAAGAAACTTTACCAGGGGTAACGATTGCTTTTGGAACCAGCGGCGTACAAAGCGATCCGGAAGGGAATTATTTTTTCGCAACGAAAGATTCTGTCATTAAGCTGAGCTATGCGCTTCTCGGTTACAAGACGAGGCAGGAGACAGTTATCCTGAAGCGTGGCGATACCAGTATAGTAAATATAACGTTAGAGCCTGTCAACCAGGTATTGGATGAAGTAGTGATCTCCGCAGGGAAATTTGAGCAGAAATTATCGGATGTCACTGTTTCCATGGAAGTGATCAAGCCTTCGTTATTGGAAAATAAGGCCGTTCAGGCGGTCGACCAGGTAATGAACCAAGTTCCCAGCGTGAACGTTGCCGACGGACAGGTGAGCATCCGTGGTGGAAGCGGCTTCAGTTACGGCGCCGGCAGCAGGGTGCTGATGCTGGTAGATGAGATGCCGATGATCTCAGCGGACGCAGGCGACATCAAATGGAACTATTTGCCGATCGAGAACCTGGAACAGATCGAAGTGATCAAGGGAGCTTCTTCCGCTTTGTTTGGATCTTCCGCTCTTAACGGTGTCATCAATCTGCGCACAGCTTACGCAAAAGACAAACCCATTACGAGCATCAGCAGCATGTACGGTGTGTATGGAAAACCGGAGCGCGCTTCGCTGGAATGGTGGAAGGGACAACGTAACCCGGAGTTTCGCGGCACTTCCTTTTCGCATTTGCAGAAGATCGGTAACCTTGATTTTGTGCTTGCAGGAAATCTTTACGACAACGAAGGTTTCCGTTACAAAGAAACAGAGACGCGCGGAAGGGTGAACATGAACCTGCGTTACAATTTCAAAAAGATCCCGGGCTTATCGATTGGAGTAAACACGAATTACATGAATGTGAAAGGCGGACTCTTCTTCCTCTGGCACAACGACTCGCTTGGGTATACGCCCCGTGATTCTTCCATCCAGGGCTATGATAATATCCGCTACAACATCGATCCTTTTATAGTGTACAATACGGAAAAATACGGAAGACACAGCTTACGCACGCGTCAGTTCAGAACGGTAAACACCAACGATAAGAACCAGGGATCGAAAGCAACACTGAATTACGCGGAATACCAATGGCAGAAACGCTTTGCGAAAAATTTTACGCTTACAACGGGTTTGGTGTACATGGACCAGGTGGTAAGTTCCGATTCGCTGTATGGCGTACATCACGGTCACAACAGGGCGGCTTATGTGCAGCTCGATAAAAAGGTAAAACGCCTGACAATGTCCTTAGGTTTGCGCGCGGAATATTTCAGGGTGGATACTTCCAAAACAAAAGGTACCTTAATGAACGATAAGATCACCGGTCTTCCTTTCCAGCCTGTGATGCGCGCTGGTGTAAATTACCAGCTCTTTGAATATACCTTCCTCCGCAGCTCTTTTGGTCAGGGCTATCGCTTTCCTACAGTAGCGGAGAAATACATCAGCACCTATGTGAGCAGCCTGAATATTTTTCCGAATCAGCAATTACAGCCCGAACGCGGCTGGAGCGCGGAGATCGGGATCAAGCAGGGCTTTCGGATAGGGAACTTTAAAGGCTTTGCGGATGTTGCCGGTTTCTGGACAGAGTACCGCAACATGATGGATTTTGTGTTCAAATACGATACGCTTGGCAAAACACAGGACATTTTTAACGCGCCCAATCCATTTAAGGAACTGGTGAATCACGCGGGCTTTCAATCGCAGAACATCGGCGCGGCACGGATCACGGGCTACGACATCAGCATTAGCGGAACCGGGAAGATTGGAAAGATCAACATTACTTTACTCAGCGGTTATACCTATACCAATCCCATCAATCCCAAATATGACCCCGCTCTTGATTCATCAGGCATTACAGGAACCAATTTATTGAAGTACCGCAACCGCCAATTGTTCAAGAACGACATCCAGCTCGATTACAAAAAGATCTCCATCGGTTTCAGTTCGCGCTACAACAGCTTTATGGAGAACATCGATAAGCGCTTTAATGAACCCGTTATTTATGAGAACCTGAACCCGGCAACAGCGGCCTACAACAATCCGGTATTCTACATTTTACCCGGCTTAAAAAAATACCGCTCCAAGCATAACCAGGGCGACTGGATGCATGACTTCCGCATCTCTTACCAGTTCACTAAAGAACTGAAAATGTCTTTCGTAGTGAACAATGTCTTCAACCATGAATACATGTCGCGCCCCGGTTTTATTGAAGCGCCGCGCACCTATATCATGCAGGTGAACTTTAAGTTTTAAGGAAAGACTATCTTTGGGTAAATGAAGAAAAGCTTCTCCTATATTTCCTTATTGGAGAAATAAAGGAAGTTTTTGAGGGGAAAACTTCCTATATAGACGAGTATGTGCAATTATTAAACCACATCATACAATGACACTTTGGTATTCAGCGCGAAACATCTTTGATAAAACAGACACAGGCTGGAAAAAGTACATCGACTTTTCTGGCTTGACACAAACTGAAGAAATTGTTTTTTTGGACTCTATTTTGAATGATCCTTTGCTTTTGATTCGAATAATGAAGGACTGGGAGCTCGCTTTGACAAATCCTGACAATTGTCATTTCACCGACTGCTACTCAAATCTTGATTATGTGCTTTCTAAAACCAAAGACAAAAAAGCATTTAATTTATTAGCGTTGTGTTTTCAGCCGACATCTTCATGCAATAATTTTTCCCTTGACAATTTTACTTTTATGGGCTATGACCTACTTGATCAAAGTCACGGTAACAGCGCCTTGACAAATTGTGGAGGGACGCCAGAGGTTTTTGCAAACAGCGAGTTAAATAAATTTGGTTTAGTGGACAATTATGACCGTGTCACAGAAATTCAGATGGAATTATTGAATAATGACCCGATGAATATCATGCGGACACAAATATTTGGGCAATTTGGCGCCATAATTTAATAGGACGAAAAATAACTGCACATAACACAACCTTTGCCCAATGCGGGAGCCCCCCCCCAGCCGCAAAGCAAATTAATGTACCGGTCGACGCCGGTTCTTTCTTTTTGCTTTGCCAAAAAAGAGTTAGCTTTATATAAAGTTTTGTCGGTATAGACAGAGGAATCTCCGAAATCCGCACTGGGCAAAGCTCGAAACCGTTACAAGCAACCCTAAAGAAACAATAGCAACTTTGAAATTATAGTAAAAATGAAGGAAAGCGAAGAAATAATACAAGCACTTTTGAAATTCAGAAATGAAAGAGATTGGCAGCAATTTCACAATGCAAAAGATTTGGCTTTGGCTATAAGTATAGAATCTGCTGAACTTTTAGAATTATTTCTTTGGAAGAAAGCAGAGGATGCAAATACTGAAAAAGTAAAGGAAGAACTTGCCGATATTTTTTCATTTGCCTTTTTACTTGCTGAAAAATATGAATTCGATGTTAAAGAAATTGTCTTGGACAAAATCAAAACAAATGGAGAGAAGTATCCTGTAGACAAAGCAAAAGGAACATCAAAAAAGTATGATGAATTATAAAGATTTTGAATTATCAATTCAAGTTTCAGAACCTTTTCCATTTAATCTTGAATCATTAAAGGAAATTGAAACAAATCAATGGGTCAAGAATCAATGGCCTTTGGTTTATTTTCTAAAAAATGAAGGAGAAAGTAAAGCATATATAGGTGAATCAAATAATGCATCCTTAAGACTAAAGAATCACTTAGCAAATCCCAAAAAGGCAGAACTTTTTCAAACAGTCAATATTATTGGAAGTGATAAATTTAATAAATCAGCTACGTTAGACTTAGAGTCTAGACTTATACAGTACATTAACGCAGAAGGAACGTTTACAACAGAAAATTTAAATCTTGGACATCAAAATCACAACTATTACCAACAAGATTTATACAAAAATTTGTTTTATACCGTATGGCAGAAGTTAATTGAAAAGAAAATTATTTCTAAATCGCTTGCGGAAATTGAAAATTCAGAATTATTTAAATACTCACCTTACAAGTCACTGAATAATGATCAATATAAATCAGTTTTAGAAATACTCACAAATATCAACAACTCACAAGGGAATTCAATCTTTGTAAGTGGAAGTGCGGGTACGGGAAAAACCATTTTAGCAACTTACCTTATGAAATTATTGGTAAGTGATATAAATGATATTGAGGAACCTGACATTAAAGAAGATGATATTTATGAAATTGGTTTAATCAAAGAATTTCAAAAGATATATCCTAAAGCGAGAATTGGTTTTGTGATTGCTATGACTCCATTAAGAGAAACCATCAAAAAGGTATTTAACAATGTTCCAGGCTTGAAAAAACAAATGGTTATGTCTCCTGCTGAAACTTTTAGGTTAGGCATCAAATATGATTTGTTAATTGTAGATGAAGCACACAGGCTAAGACAATACAGAAATATAAGTTGGAGAGGAGAATTCAAAAAAAAGAACGAATTACTAGGTTTAGGCGATGATGGAACTGAATTGGATTGGATAATGGCGAATAGTCGTAATCAAATTTTCTTTTATGATGCAGCACAATCAGTAAAAC
>JBJMLS010000305.1:0-12964 GCA_045805185.1 Bacteroidia bacterium
AATGAATTTTACCCCGGTGTTCGGATTGCATGCAAAGTCAATGGTGATCGATGATTCCATTACCGTGGTGGGAACATTCAATTTTGATCCGCGCAGTGCAAACCTGAATACCGAATGTGTCACCGTGATCCATTCCGAAGCAATAGCGAAGGGCGTGCTCAAAGGCATGGAAGAAGAGCTAAAGCCGGAAAACTGCTGGGAAACTACTGTCAACTACAATCCTGATGCAGAGGCTGATTTTAAAAAGAATTTGAAGCTGAAACCGATGCGGGTGGTGCCGAAGGGTATTTTGTGAGAATGTTCTCAGGAAAAAGAAAGCTAACAGACGCCAAGTTTACCTTATCGGTCAGCTTCTCTTTTAATTATCCCTTCCAATTCTAAGATATATTTATTCCTGTTGATCACTTTCTGACAATAGCGTGCAAGAATAAAGAAGAGCAGGCAGACGCTGAGCAGGTAAATCAAGAGTTCTGTTTTTAAAGGCTCCAGCTCACGGATCAATAAGATCTCAATCTTATTCTGCATCTCCTGCCTGTTCAATTCCATTGCAATTTCTTTACCGGCGCGTTCGATAAGCATCATTTCCAGTATGCTTATACTGAGCTTAAATATAAACACTGAGAAGGCGATAATGCCATTAATGCAAAACAGCCACAGTAAGATCCGCTGAAAATTAAGCCAGCTATAGACCCTTGGTCTTGCAGGGATGAATAGATCCTGTTTGGTTTTTTCCATAATTAAAAATAAAAGTGTTATGCGACCCCGCCCGCTACATCATTTTTTTTCTTCCTTATCCTTTAGTATGAACTCCCCCTTCACCAGCCAGGAAAAGCCAAAGGCCCATAGAGAAGTAGATTCGGCCCAGAAGATAAGCTTGTGCTGGTTGTAAAAAGCTTTTACATTATCGCCTAAAGCAAAACAGGGGATCAGTGCGAGGATGCAGAAAATAATAAGCCCTGCGCAGAACTTATAGATTTTATTGCGAAGTATTTTTTCCGGAGTAAGCGCTCCGCTTGTTTTGGTGAACTGCCACCCTGACATATAAGCAAGCGTAAAAAAGAACAGCATGGCGCATACCAGGTGTGTTATTCCCAGCCAGGCCGGATAATCGCCGGGCGTAAGTGAATAAGGCTCGCAGATCTTAATACATCCGGGATCTAAAGGTAGAAACAGGTCTGTTTTCGGATCTACGCGTTGCGATAGCAGCTGATAAGAGGGCAAATGAATTTTTGATTTAAAGCTGGTGTGAATAAAAGCGGTAAGCAAACCAAAAACTCCGGCAAGATTAGTGATCAGGCTGTCGCGACTATCCTTGTAACCTTTATAGGCAAATAAAAACAAAGCGACGCCACAGAGAGTGACCACAAATACATCTCTGAAGCAGGTATAAAAATAATTGCTGATGGAAGTTTCCAATTCACCATATAATAACTTCGAGCCAATCATCAACACAAAGGGCAACAGGAATCCCATCCAGCCTAATACTTTACGGTGAGTAAGGAAATGAATAACTAAGTCGTTATTGTCTTCATGTTTTTTGTCAGTTGCCATGCGAATGTTTAAGCGAATATAGAACATTCACTTTTTCCTCACAAGTATTTTTTTTTGGATGAAAATGAAATTTTTCCATTCTTGTTTATTTTCCCTACATTTAATCTGTATGAAAAACTTAGGGCTATATTTTTTTTACCACCTATGCATTTTGGTTTTATTGTGTTCATCTGTCTATTCCCAAAATACCGATTCACTCTGGAAGGTATACACTAACAAAACACAGCCCGACACCAGTCGTCTGAACGCGATCAATGACCTTGCCTGGAGCTATTACAGGAATGATCCGGATACCGCCATTGCCCTGGCAGAGTTGGAACTGCAGCTGGCCCGGCCACTGAAGGCAAAGAGGTACGAGGCTGATGCATTACACACGATGGGCACTGCCTATAGCAATAAAGGCAATTATGACAGGGCCCTGGAATGTTTTTTAAAGGCGTTGCCGATATTTGAATCAGCGGGTGACAAAAAAGGAGAAGCGAATTGTTACAATAACATGGGTGAAACTTATCGCTTTCGAACGGATTATCCTAAGGCTCTTCACTATTACTTAATGGCTTTAAAGATCAGGGAAGAAAATGGATACAGGCAGGCGGTCGGCGGTTCCTACAATAATATCGGCAACGTTTACTATATTCAATCGGATTATCCGAAGGCGCTGGAATACTATCAGAGATCATTGAAAGTGCGTGAAGAAACGGGCGATAAAACCGGGAAAGGAACCTGTTACAATAATATTGCAAATGTCTACTGGTCGCAGGAAGATTATGAGAAATGTCTAAGCTATTATTTTAAAGGCCTGAAAATATACGAAGAGATCGGCGACAAGAACGGGCTTGGCTTTTTTTACAATAATATCGCCGGTGTGTACAGGGATCAGTCTGATTATACCAAAGCCCTTGACTATTATTCGAGATCCTTAAAAATGAGAGAAGAAATTGGCGATGTAACGGGAGTGGTGACCTGCTACAGGAATATGGGAGAGCTGTACGCCAAATTGCCGGATTATAAGAGGGCCATAGAATACAGTAAGCTTGCATTGCAAAAGAACAGAGAGATCGGGGATATTGAGAATGAACGCTATGTTTATGAGAACCTGGCTAAGGTGTACAGCAAAACCGGAAACTACAAAGAAGCATACGGATATCACGTCAAATTCAAAAGACTGACCGATAGTATATTCAACGAAGAGAACAGCAAGCAGCTGGGTGATATGAAGACCCAATTTGAAGTAGAAAAAAAAGAGGCCGAGCTGAAAATAAAATCAGAAGCCGAGCAGGACAAAATGAGAGCTGTTTCTGCTGAGGAAAAGAAGAGGCAATACGTCATCATATCGGGTATCGCTGGCGTATTGCTGATTGTAAGTGTATTCTCCTTATTTCTGTACAAACGTTTTCGCCTTACGCAAAAACAGAAGCTGGTGATAGAAGAACAGAAAGTGCTGGTAGATACAGCTTATGAAAAGTTGCACGAGAAAAATAAGGAGGTGCTGGACAGTATTTATTATGCGCGAAGAATTCAGCGGGCACTGATCACGCCTGAACGTTATATTCAGAAACAGTTGCAGCGTTTAAGAAATAAAACATAGAAAGAGCTTGTGTTTTTTATCGAGTTGTATTTTCTCCGGCTGAGTGTTATATGCCAAACCTGCAGCGGCCAGGCAGGAGTAAAGATATCACCCCTAATTTTGTAATTCCTTTTTTTGTTCTACCTTCACCACTCATCATAATCCCTTCTAATAAGACCCCGCAAATGAAAAAAATTATTACCTGCCTGTCTGCTTTATTTTTATTATGTGCTATTCAATTAACTGCGAATGTTTATCCTGTAACTACTAACACTGGTGCAAACATTGCCGGGTCTTTCGCTAATGCCATTGTATTGGCAAATGGAAGTCCGGGAATGGATACCATCACCTTTACTATAGGTTCAGGGATGCAAACCATTCACCCGCTAGCAACATTGAATATAACGGAAAGGGTTTTTATCAATGGAACGAGCCAGCCAGGATATGCGGGGGAGCCATTGATCCAGGTAAAGGGAGACAGCCTGGGCGTTAATTCTATCATGACGGTTGCGAGCGATGGAA
The DNA here is from genome assembly GCA_045805185.1 of Bacteroidia bacterium. Taxonomy (GTDB): domain Bacteria; phylum Bacteroidota; class Bacteroidia; order B-17B0; family Aurantibacillaceae; genus JAHEYF01. The sequence continues at coordinate 3,641 of JBJMLS010000305.1, forward strand.
ATTGCCTGATCAGAGGATTGGTATTCACAAAAGGAAAGGACGCCGGCCTCACACTGAACGCACCGAAGAATACAATACAGAATTGTTGGTTTGGACTCGATTCGACGGGTATCACCTCTGATTCGCTGCTATTCGGAATTCAGATCAGCGCAGATTCCAATTACATAGGAGGCACCACTGTGGCAGAGCGATGCGTGCTTGCAGGATCTCAGTTGCAGGACATCAGGATGGTAGGTTCCGAAAATTACATTACAGGAAATTACATTGGTCTTAATAAAACCGGGATGGCTGCGGCAGCCGTGTATACCGGCGCCCTGGGAATCTATCACTATGGCGCAGGAAGCAAAAATCACATCGGGATTCCGGGCGCGGGCAATTACATTTCCGGATACGCCCTGGGAAAAGGGATAGAACTTGATGGGGGATCATCCAGGGATTATGTTCAGGCCAATAAAGTCGGATTGCTCGCAAATGATATTGATTCACTCCCCAACCAGAATGGCATACGACTGGACTTTTCTTCTTCCGGGCATATTATTGGCGGCTACCTGGCCGGTGAAGGAAATTACGTCTGCGGCAACTCGAGCGGGATAGTTCTATACGGGTCCGACTCGTGTTATGTATGGGGTAATTCACTAGGATATGCGCCCGGCGGCCTGTTCAAGCCGAATGGCTATGCAATAATCATCAATTCGGCGAATAAGAATATTATCGGTGGTACAGTACCGGGCAAACGGAATACCATGGTTTGTGGTATTTCAGGAGGTTGTATTGGAATATATGGTACCTCCAGTTTTAACCGGGTCATCGGCAATTACATTGGATTAGATCCTACAGGTAATGCTGGCTCTCCTGGTGGCGGGGGTGCTGGTATAGGAATTAGCTCTTCAGGAAGAGGAAACGTTATTGGTGGCGCTGACAGCACTTATGGAAACGTAGTTTCCGACATGTCTTATGGTTTTTCCGTTTCCATAGGCAGCCAGGTCTATATTCAGCACAACCTGATCGGAACAAATGCATCCGGAACTGCACCAGTTCCGAACGTCATCGGTATAACAACCTACCAGGGCGTTGACTCCGTATTTATTGAGAACAATGTGATTTCGGGGAACAGTAACCGTGCAATTGATAAGAACGACTATCCGGGAGTTGTTTTTATCCGGGGAAACAAGATCGGAACTGATTATTCAGGCACGGTTGCCATACCAAATGCGGTAGGGATACGCAGCTTGAGCCGTACAATAATAGGTGGATCCAATCCGCAGGACAGGAATATAATTACAGCCAATCCCAGCGGGATCACTATGGAAGGTGATTCCATTATTGTAAAAGGAAATTACATCGGCGTGGATATCAATAAAAATCCCATGGGAAATGGCAATTCCATAGAAGTGGTAGCGGGGGTCAGTAATAGCATTATCGGCGGATTGAACCCGGCGGATAAAAATATAATTGCTTATGGCAGTACCGGGGGAATTGTTCTCCTGGATCCCCTGAAGCCAAAAGTAAGAATCCTGGGCAACGAGATGTATAAAAATCCCGTTGGCAGCTCTTCCATCGATATTCTTCAATCCAGCACATCCGGCTACAATGCAAATGATATTGGAGAAGCTGATTCACTTACCTATGGCAACCGCGGACAGAACCACCCCGATATACAGTGTGTTTCCTTACGTACTGACGGAACCGGGTTCAATGTAGCTTATGGGCTCGACTCCAAACCCAATCATCCTTACCTGTTTGAATTCTATGCGGATTCACTGGGGCAATACACGTATGGCCAGGGTCAGTACTTTTTGCTTCGTAAGCTGGTAATGAGCAATGGCTCGGGCACAGTTACAGACACTGTTTTTATTCCGTTCTCAGCCGTTAATGGCTTTGAGCTTACTGTAAGCGTGACCGATACTCTTGAAGGAGTTACTTCGGAGTTCGCCATGACCAAGCAGCCGATAGGTGTTTCCCTCGTACCATCAAATCCTGTGTGTGGCTCTGCAAATGGGATCATTACGCCTTTCGTTACTGGCGGAACTCCAGGGTATTCTTATTACTGGAGCACTGGAGCAACAACAACAAATCTTACAGGAGTTCCCGCCGGACAGTATTTCCTGGAGGTACGTGATGTGTTCGGATGTTACGCCTCAGATGGAATGAACCTTGGTGATTCGAACGGACCTGCTGTTTCAGCCAATAGCATTACTCCTGTAAGCTGTGCAGGCCTGAACGATGGCGCCATCGACATCAATGTAAGCGGCGGAGCGCTTCCTTATACGATTCTCTGGTCAACAAATGCATCAACCGAGGATATAAGCGGGCTCATCGGAGGTCCTTACGATGTTAGCGTTACGGATAACGCAGGATGTCACGCCACTTTGGTTGTAAATGTGCCCGAGCCTCAGGCTTTCAGTTTCACTTCATCAGCAACGGTACCTTCATCCTGTGGTGCTGCAAATGGTTCTGTTTCTGTGATGGTAGCAGGAGGTACCGCACCTCTTTCTTTTCTATGGGATTCCGGCGCAGCTTCACAAACTGCAAATACCGCAACGAATATCGCGCAGGGAATTTACCAATTGCTTGTAACTGACGTGAACAACTGTAAAGATTCTACTCTTTTCGCCCTCAGCGATCCCGGGGCGCCTGTTGCCGCTGTTGACTCATTCAGGAATGCCGGCTGTATCCTTAACGGAGGCAACGGCGCAATTTATACCACAACGGCGGGTGCGGGGCCTTATTCCTACTTATGGACAAACGCGATGAATACAGATGATATTACCGGACTTGGTATTGGAACTTTTGGGCTGACAGTTACAGACCTCAATTCCGGATGTAAAGGTTCATTGGCGCAGCGCATTACAGGGGAGCGCCCGGGAACGGCGCAGATCTGCATGCTTACAGTGGATACTGCAACGAATCGCAACATGGTGGTTTGGAATGATTCTGTGCAGGGAATTGCCTTGTATGAGATCTTTCGCGAATCAAGTGTTGCCGGTAATTTTAACCTCATTGCCACCATTCCTGCAGGAATAACAAATACTTATGAAGACACGCTTGCAAACGCGGACATTAAGCCATGGCGTTATCTGATCCGTACGACCGACAGCTGTAACCGCGTTTCCACTTACTCGCTTGCGCAGAAAACGATCCATTGCAATGTTAACCTTAATCCAACAGCCGGCTTTGATGTGAGCTGGGACCAGTACCAGGGAACGAATGTTGATTTTACCCATTACCTGGTCTTCAGGAAGCTCCAGGATTCGGTCAGCTGGCGGCTTATTGATTCCGTTCTTGCAACAGCTCCCTTGTATTATAACGATATTAGCTCACCTGTTCCAACAGATACAAATTATTATTTTGTTGAGATCAATGCAAATGAGAATTGCGCATCTAACCTGAGGCTGCAGGGGCCGGCTAACGGCATTTTTACTTCCGTTACCAAATCGCGCAGCAACATTAAAAATAACCGTATAGCGGGACCTACCGGCATGGCCAGCAATCACCTTGCCGCCGATTTTATCCTGTATCCGAATCCGGCTTCCGATGAACTTTTCCTGAAACTTCCTTCGGATATTAAGGAAGGCGCTTTGGAGATAAGGGACATTACCGGCAGGCTGTTGTTGCGTGAGCGCGTGTCTGCTTCCGTGCAGCGTATTTCCACGGCAGAGCTTTCTAATGGGGTTTACCTGCTAACGATCGTCACAGGCAAGTCAGGCATCGTGAAGAAGCTTGTTGTGGAGAAATAGATAATACCAGGAGATCTGGAAAAGGTGTGTATAATTATTTTTTGATGCACTTCAGACAATAGCCTGAAGGAAGAAAAGCAGCAGGTAGTTATCAGACATGTAAATCAATTGTTCTGCTTTAAAGGCTTCCGTTCAGGTATCACAGACTTTAAATTTTGTCCTCCATCTATTGCCTGTGCAGTTGAATTATTGCCAAAAAAAAAGAGGCTGTCTTTTTTTAGACAGCCTCTCTCTTCGTAATTTAAAAATTAAGCTCTCACGCTCGCCCTGATAATATTCAGCGCTCCACCAGCTTTGAACCACTCGATCTGCTGAGCATTGTAGCTATGGTTCACCACGATCTTATCGGAGCTTCCGTCTTTGTGATTGAATACCATTTCCAGTTGCTTACCCGGAGTGAAATTAGTCAACCCGATAATATCAATGGTGTCATCCTCCTGGATCTTTTCGTAATCCTCTTTCCTCGCAAAGGTAAGCGCGAGCATTCCTTGTTTTTTCAGGTTAGTCTCATGAATACGCGCAAAGGATTTTACCAGCACTGCGCGTACGCCTAAGTGACGCGGTTCCATGGCTGCGTGCTCACGGGATGAACCTTCACCGTAATTTTCATCGCCGACTACTACCGATCCGGTATGCTCGGCCTTATATGCTCGCTGCACAACAGGAACTCCTGCATAGTCGCCGGTCAATTGATTCTTTACATTATCGGTTTTATCATTGAAAGCGTTTATGGCGCCGATCAGCATGTTATTCGAAATGTTGTCGAGGTGGCCGCGGTATTTCAACCATGGGCCAGCCATCGAAATATGATCGGTGGTACATTTTCCTTTTACCTTGATCAGTAATCTTAGTCCTTTCAGATCCGTTCCTTCCCATGCTGCAAATGGATCAAGCAACTGAAGCCGATCGGAAGTAGGGCTCACTTTTACGGAAACAGCGCTTCCATCAACGGCAGGCGCCTGGTAACCGGCATCTTCAACGGCAAAGCCTCTTGTTGGTAATTCATCTCCTGTTGGCGGATCCAGTTTTACTTCAACACCATCGGTATTAACAAGTGTATCCGTGAGGGGATTGAAAGTAAGATCGCCCGCTATGGCAAGCGCCGTTACCAGCTCAGGTGAACCCACGAAAGCATGGGTGTTGGGATTACCATCAGCGCGTTTACTGAAATTACGGTTGAACGAGTGAACGATGGTGTTTTTCTCTCCTTTTTCTGCACCGGCCCTGTCCCACATTCCGATACACGGACCGCAGGCATTTGCAAATACATTTGCGCCCATCTTATGAAAGATGCTGATGTAGCCGTCGCGATCGATGGTATAACGAACCAGCTCAGAACCCGGTGTAATGGTAAACTTTGATTTGGCCATTAATTTTTTATCTACAGCCTGCTTGGCCAGGGAAGCTGCTCTCGAAATATCTTCATACGAAGAATTGGTACAGGAACCGATCAATCCGAATTCTATATGTGTCGGGAAGCCTTTTTCAGCGGCAAATTCCTTCATTTTAGAGATCGGTGTGGCCAGGTCAGGAGTAAAGGGTCCGTTGAGGTGCGGTTCCAGCTCCGATAAATTGATCTCGATCACTTCATCAAAATAAGTAGCGGGGTTCGCGTATACTTCCGGATCTCCGGTCAGTTGTTCTTTGATCTTATTGGCAGCATCAGCTACATCAGCGCGACCAGTTGCACGAAGGTAACGCTCCATGCTTTCGTCGTAGCCAAAAGTTGAGGTGGTGGCCCCGACTTCAGCGCCCATGTTGCAGATCGTTCCTTTACCAGTACAGCTTAATGATTTCGCGCCTTCGCCAAAGTATTCAATAATTTTATCGGTGCCGCCTTTTACAGTAAGGATACCTGCAACTTTCAGGATCACATCTTTTGCAGAAGCCCATCCGTTCAGCTTACCGGTTAATTTTACACCTATAAGCTTTGGCCATTTCAGTTCCCAGGCGAGTCCCGCCATCACGTCGCAGGCATCGGCCCCGCCAACACCTATTGCGATCATGCCTAATCCGCCTGCATTAACCGTATGCGAATCGGTTCCGATCATCATTCCGCCGGGAAAAGCGTAATTTTCCAGCACTACCTGGTGAATGATCCCCGCTCCGGGCTTCCAGAAACCGATCCCGTATTTATTTGAAACGGAGGAAAGAAAATCATATACTTCCTGGTTTACTTTTACAGCGCGGTCAAGGTCAACTTTAGAGCTGTCTTTTGCCGTGATCAGGTGATCGCAGTGAACGGTTGAAGGAACTGCGACCTGTGGCCGGCCAGCCTGCATGAATTGTAACAGCGCCATTTGAGCCGTTGCATCCTGCATCGCAACACGATCCGGACCAAAGTCCACATAAGACCTTCCCCGTTCGAAATTTTCAAACTCCTGCGCGGAATGAAGGTGTGAGTAGAGAATCTTCTCTGCGAGTGTCAAGGGACGGCCCAATGTTTTGCGGGCTGCATCAACACGTGAAGGCATGCTTTCATAAACCTTCCTGATCATTTCAATGTCAAAAGCCATAGTATTTAGTTTTGTTGATTTTAGAAAAATTTTAACTGGAGTTCCGGTGTGATGGGGAACAGACTACGAATTTATAGAATTCTTTGGAAAAATGCCAGTTTTAAGGCAGAATTAGCGGGACAAAGAAAGATTTTAGCGGGATTCTCTTTCTCATCGTGTACCTGGTGGTGGAAAATGATAAACGGTAATTTACAAGGGCTTAAAAAATTCTATTTTTGCGGGTAAATGGCCTTTCTTTTAAAAGAAAATATTAAGATCGCTTTAGGCTCCGTTAAATCCCAGGCCTTACGCGCCACGCTTACGGCGCTGATCATTGCCATCGGAATCATGGCCCTGGTAGGAATTCTCACGGCAATTGACGCCATTAAGTCTTCCATCAATACTAATTTTACAAGTATGGGAGCGAATACCTTCACCATACGGAACCGGGAGACAAGTGTGCGAATTGGTAAAAAGGGGAAAAAACCGAAGCGCTTCAGAAGTATTACTTACGAAGAGGCAAGGCGATTCAAGGAAGAATTTAATTTCCCTGCAACGGTCTCCATTTCCACCATTGCCTCTTTTACGGCCAAACTCAGTTACGAATCAAAGAAATCAAATCCGAATATCCAGGTTTTTGGCAGCGATGAAAATTACGTGTCTTCCTCGGGTTACGAGATCGACAAGGGAAGGAATTTTTCTAATTATGAGATCTATTCCGGAAGCCCGGTAGTCATTATAGGGCAGGAGATCCGCAGTTCCTTATTTAAGCCGGGGGTGAATGCAGTGGATAAAGTGATCCGTATCGGAAGCGGGAAGTACAAGGTGATCGGCGTATTAAAAAGCAAAGGTACCAGTATGGGCTTTGGCGGCGACAAGATCTGCGTGATCCCTGTTCAAAATGCGCGGCAGTATTTTTCACAGCCCAATGCAACCTTTACAATTAATGTAATTTCCGAAAATCCGCAGTTAATGGACGTCGCCATTGGTGAAGCAACCGGGTTGTTCCGTAAGGTACGTAAAGTTGACCTCGGCGATGATGAGAATTTTGAGATTACCAAATCAGATAACCTCGCGAATATTTTGATAGATAATATTAAGAAAGTAACGCTTGGCGCCACGCTGATCGGTGGAATTACTTTGCTGGGAGCAGCTATCGGACTTATGAATATTATGCTGGTTTCGGTAACAGAGCGTACGCGGGAGATCGGCGTGCGAAAGGCTCTTGGCGCAACGCAGAAATCCATTCGCAACCAGTTCCTGATCGAGTCGATCGTGATCTGCCAATTAGGCGGCATTTTCGGGATCCTATTTGGAATGGGGATTGGGAATCTGATCTCTTTTCAGCTGGGAGTCGGTTTTTATGTGCCCTGGAAATGGATCATTGGCGGAGTGATCCTCTGCGTAGCTGTAGGTTTAATGTCCGGTTTCATTCCTGCCCGCCGCGCTTCAAAACTTGATCCGATCGAGAGCCTGAGATTTGAATGAGCCGTATTTCTGTATTGCAGGAGCTTAATGTTTTTGTACATTTGAATAGTAAATAATCTCTAATTATAACAGCCATGAAATTCATTCGCTTCACCGCACTTCTTGTTGTTCTTGCTTTTACCCTGAATGCCCAGGAACATGCCGCAGGAATCAAATTCGAGCATTCCGCATGGAAGGATATTCTTGCTAAGGCAAAGTCAGAAAAGAAGCTGGTGATGCTGGATGCTTATACTTCCTGGTGCGGCCCATGCAAGTGGATGGCAAAGAATATTTTTACCCGTGAGGATGTCGCTGCTCTGTACAATGCAAGTTTTGTAAATGCAAAAATTGACATGGAGAAAGGCGAGGGAATCGAGATTGCAAGAAAGTATAATGTCCGTGCCTATCCTACTTTCCTTTTTATTAATGGCGACGGTGAGATCGTTCACCGCCTTTGCGGAAGTATGGAAGCCGAAAGCTTTATCCTGCGCGGAAAAACTGCGATGGATGAGAAATATAATTACGCGGCATTGAGAAAGAATTTCAAAGCTGATCCCAGGAATAATGCGGGTCCTTTTTTTATAGCTGCTGATGCGGCCTGCGATGATGTGAGCGCGGAGCTGGCCGATTACCTGAAGCTATTGAATAAGGAAGAGATCGCTTCGCCTTCTAATTTTAACCTCTTGTACAACATTATCACCTCATTCGATGACGCTTCTTTTCCTTACCTGCACAGCAATTATTCCATGCTGGCCGGAAAATATGGAAACGATACGCTGGATGAAAAACTACTACCCATCTATGAAACTGCATTGACCCGCGCCGGAGCTAAACGCGATATGAAGAAGCTGGAAGCTGTTAAAACCAGCTACTCGGTAATTAAGGATCCAAAAAAGAAAAGCTACCTGGATGATGTGGCCGCTTTCGCTGCAATAGACAAAACCCAGGATGCGCTAAAATTCTACAGCAAACAGGCAGATTTTGTTGACAGGAATTTGATGGCAAGCGCCAATGGGCTCAACCATTATGCCTGGGATTTTTATGAAAATGTAACCGACAGGAAATTGCTCGAAAGGGCGCGCAGCTGGGCAGAAACTGCTGTAAAGATTGAAAATTCTTACGCCATCAACGACACCTATGCCGCTTTACTTTTTAAGCTGGGCATGAAGCCTGAAGCAAAGAAAGTCGCGGAGAATGCGATCGAGCTCGCGAAGAAAACCGGGGAGGATGCAAAGGAAACAGAAGAAATGCTGAAGAAGATCGACATGCTGAAGTGATCTTGTCCCGGCGAATATAAGTTAATCAAACATGCCGGAATTAAATAGAGAAATTGTATTGGTCCCTGTATGCATAATCCCTGCTGTCATCAGCTTGTCTTGAATTATTCACTGTCTTTGTGGCAAACCCGCGTTTGTAAGGAATGATATTCATTACATGGTTTTTTTCGTTGCCCATGATCACTTCCACAAAGAAATCGTAAAGCTGGTAAATATATACCTGCATGTTGTTATCCGTGTAATGGTCGTTTAAGCTTCCTTTGTCGCGGATGAGTATCGCTTTTGTAATGTCGTCGAGCTTGCAATAGGTAGTGATTGTCATGGCTGTTCTTTTAAAGGTTTTTATTC
>JBJMLS010000306.1:0-4124 GCA_045805185.1 Bacteroidia bacterium
GATAAGGAAATTATTGTAAAGCCGGCTCTTCATATTACAGACATTAAATTGTTCTCGGAAGAAACCAACTGGAGCGAGTATACCGATAAGCTTTCACCCTGGTTCGGTCTGCCCGGCGAATTGAAACTGCCTTATGACAAAAACAATATCTCTTTTGATTTTGTTGCCATAAATCTTTATTCACCGGAAAAGATCAGGTATCAGTATAAACTGCTGGGCTTTGATAACGAATGGATCAGCAGCACAACACATAATGCTACTTACACCAATCTATCCCCCGGTAATTATATTTTCCAGGTAAAGGCATATTCCGATAATAAAGAGAACGCAGAGCTGGTCGAATATAAATTTACCATTAATAAACCTTTCTGGCGAAGCTGGTGGTTCATCCTTTTCGGTATGATCGGGATCACCGCTGTTTCTTATCTTTTTCTGAAGATCAGGACACAGCGTATTCAGCTTGCTAATCAAAGGCTGGAGAACCAGGTCGAGCTGCGCACACGGGAGATCATTAAACAAAAACAGGAGATCGAAACGCTTTTTAAAGAAATTCATCACAGGGTAAAAAATAACCTGCAGGTGATCAATAGCCTTATCAATCTTCAGTCATCCTTTATCAGCGATGAAAAAACACTTGCCATATTCAGGGAGTGTCAGAACAGGATCTATACGATGGCTGTGCTGCACGAAAAGCTTTACTCTACGCATGACCTTACTAAACTTGAGCTTCAGCCTTATGTAACCAAGCTTACCGGCTACCTCAATGAAGTGTATATGCTGAATAAGCCGGTGAGTTTTGATATCCGGATCAATGTCGCCAATATAGGCATTGATACAATTATTCCGATCGGTCTCCTTATCAATGAAATTGTATCCAATTCCCTGAAATATGCATTCGCTGAGCAGGGCGACCATATTATTATCATCCACATTGATTCTATCGGAGACAAAAAGCATAAGATGATCATCGGTGATAATGGCATCGGTCATCCGGTTGACATTAATGCGGAACAGCATACATTCGGCCTCGAGCTTATCAAGATTCTGGTTGAACAGCTGAACGGAAGGATCATTAAACTGCCGCAAAAAGGAACAGTTTATGAGATCACTTTTGAGTCCATTGATAAATCGATAAATAAAGCTCCCTAAAATCCTCCTGTTAAAATGAGTTTATTAATCATTGATAATTACGACAGCTTTACTTACAATCTTGTACACTTAATAGAGAAGGCGGGCAATACCTCATTCGAAGTACACAGGAATGATAAGATCTCCCTTGAAGAAATTGACCGCTTCGACAGCATTCTTCTTTCACCGGGACCAGGTTTACCTTCAGAAGCCGGAATGATCCTGGAGCTGATCAAAAAATACAAGACAACTAAAAAAATATTCGGCGTTTGCCTCGGACTTCAGGCAATAGGTGAAGCCTTCGGAGGAAAACTAAAGAATCTGAACGAGGTTTATCATGGCCTGGCAACACCGATCCATGTGGTTGATAAGGATCCCATTTTCAATGAAACGCCTGAAAAATTCCTGGTGGGCCGTTATCATTCCTGGGTACTTGACACCGAAGGTCTTCCGGAAGAATTGCGGGTGACTTCCCTTGATGAACAGGGAAACATTATGTCGGTTAGGCACAAGCAATTCAATATAAGCGGTGTCCAGTTCCATCCGGAATCAATACTCTCGGAATACGGAGAAATGATCATAAAAAACTGGTTAGGGTATAATTAAAGCATGAAAACTGCTTGACTACTGCTTCTTCAAAATACTTATCAAACTTAAGGCGACTTTCTTTTTCCTCAAAACTTAAAGTCACATTCTCTGATCACAGGCCTTGAAATTAAATCTGCAAATAGAGCGGTATTGAAATAACAGTCGGACAAAACTGACTGACAATTAAATTAAGAATAAAGGATAAAATGGAATAAACAGGATCAGCTTAATTAAGCTTGATCAGTTTTAAAAAATTGGAACTTTTATCACCGGCCTTTAAACCTATGAAATAAACACCAGCAGGCAGGTCGTCGGTGTCGAGCTTATGCCTGTTAATACCTGCGTGATTTTGCCTGAACTGCTGCTTTACGATCTTCCCCAACACATCAAGCACCAATACATTGTAATTATCCACGTTGGAGGTGTATTCAATTTCCACCATATTTTCCGCAGGGTTTGGAAATACATTGCGCACCTGGAACTGGCTGAGTGAAGATGGCAGAGAATTAATTCCAGTTGCGGAGGCGGCACAATTTCCATACTGCTGAACTAATTGTAAAGTATTATTGATGTTGAGTCTTCCATTCGAAACGGTTTTATTCGTCATCGAGGTTATAACATCCACACCATTCAGCAAATAACTCTTCATCAGTAATGCAATGCTGTCGGGATATAAGCGGTAATCCTGGATCAATTGCGGACAAGCTGCCGCGTACATCAATCCAATGCTTCCTGCCACATGAGGAGTTGCCATGGAAGTACCGGTAAGGCTTCCCCAGGTATTTGTCGGGTAAGTTGAATAGACAGAAGTTCCGGGAGCGCCAAGATCTATTGTTGTCAGGCCGTACGCAGCGCCGGAATTGCGCGCATCGGTTCTGGTGGTGTTGGTAACTGATACAAGAAAATTACTTGGACATGCAGTTGGAATGTCTCCTACAGCATCAATGTCCCAATTCTGATTAGCGGTGGCTCCCGCACTCAGGATCCCCTCTTTTCCCAGGCTATCATACAAGGCGCACCAGATCGGATAGGCCGAAGGTTGTCCCTGGTCAATTCCAAATGATGCATTAGTAGCAACTACAAAAGCGCCCAGGGCCCCATTGGAACTATTGTAAAGTCTCCGCGTTTGTAATACATAATCGTAGCCCCCGATCGCAGCGGCTTCAACTACGGAATTATTGGTAGAGGGCGCCGCGCCACAAACTGCCATCACCTGTACATTCCAGCTGATCCCGGTGCTGCCCATATTGTTATTGCCCCGCGCGCCAACTGTTCCGGCAACGTGGGTGCCATGCGTATCGTTCACTATGCTCGCTGAATTGTTAATTGAGTTCCATCCCTTAACATCATCAATATAACCGTTCCCGTCATCATCAATTCCGTTCCCCGCAACCTCATGGTAGTTCTTCCAGAAATTAAGATCAGGATGACTCAACTGAAATCCTCCGTCGATAACAGCCACAACAATTGTGTCTCCAAGCGCCGTCAAACCACCTGTTGTAATGTCCCAGGCCTCCGGCGCATCAATATCGGCATCAGGAGTACCGGCGCTTTGACCCGTATTATTCAGTCCCCACATCTGGGTGAATCCTGCATCATTCGGTGTAGTAACCCTGGAATAAGTATAATGATTGAACTGGGCCATAGCAACTCCCCTGCTTCCACGGATCTGTTTTAACAGATCCTCATCGTTAATAGTAAGCGAATCAAACTCCAATTGCCAGATGCGCAGGTAAGCGGAGATAAGCCTTCCGGCAACCAGGCTGGTCGGTTTGCCATTCAGAAAAGCATTTTTTTGAAGCACCTGTTCAACCTTTACATCTTTTTCCAGCATAACCAGGACCTCACCTTTTTTATATGGCGTTTCAGTCCCGAAAGCGATCAGATCAAAAAAGATTAAAATTGTTAAAACAAAAATGCGCATGACCTTAATTTGTAGTAACAAGGTTAGTAAATTTAAAGCAGAAAAACAAGGCTTTTGCAAACCGACCTAACCTCAAAAAACTTCGTCATTTACCGTTCTTCCGCTGGCTCAGGAAAGACGTTTACACTTGTAAAAGAATACCTGAAACTCGCGCTGGGGAACATGAGTTCAAACACTCTTTACTTTAAATCCATACTTGCCGTTACATTTACCAATAAAGCCGCGGGAGAAATGAAAGAGAGGGTCCTCCGTGCGCTGAAAGAGCTTTCACGCAATGAACTTTCCGGCGGAACCTCTACCCTTCAGTCTTTACTTCTGCAGGAATTAAATTTAGATGCAGCTGAATTGCAACGGAGGGCTTCTGTATTGCTTCATGAGATCCTGCATAATTATTCCGACTTTTCCATCAGTACCATTGATAGCTTTGTACACCGCGTCATCCGCACTTTTGCCTACGATCTTAAATTGCCCGTTAATTTTAACA
>JBJMLS010000307.1:0-3914 GCA_045805185.1 Bacteroidia bacterium
AAACTATTATCGCCGGCCGAGGCAATGGAAAGAATGCGCCCGCCGTTTTTTGGCGCCAGGCCTTCCAGCAGCACATCTGCATCTTCCCAGCAATTGGCATAGCGGATGAATTCAAAGTTAACGCGTTCTGTAAGCTGTTCTTTCATTGGTGCGCAACGCTGTTTAAAATTACAATCTGCCCCGTGCTTCCATCCATCTCCACTTCGTCGCCCGTTGCTAAACGATCCAATAGACCTGTTATCCCGACAATACAGGGTTTTCCCATTTCACGTGAAACGATCGCTGAATGACTGAGCAGGCTTCCCCTTTCCACCAGGATCCCTGATGCTGTGGGAAACAGAGTAACCCAGCCCGGGTCGGTACTGGATGTTACCAGTATATCGCCATTGAGGTTCTTTACTTCATCAGGATTGCGAACCACCTGCACTTTCGCTTTTACGCGCCCCGGACAACATCCTAATCCTTTAAGGTCGGCCTGCAGGTTGGCTTCCTTTCGCTGTTGGTTAAAATTATTGCCGGCGTAAACGATCCCCCTCGTATCTATGCGCTCTGAAGTATTCATAGATTCGAACGCGGAAAATTGGTTTTTTCTCAGGTCAATTAATTCTGCTGGTTTAATGTTTACCGATGTTCCCTTAATGTGATCGAAGATCTCCTCTTTGGTTAAATAAAAAATATCGCGTGGCCTGGTGGTGATCCCTTCTGCATAAAACTTGTTTCCTATGGCGCAGAATAGCTCACGAACCATTCCGAATGCCCTCGTTCTTTCGTAACGTAAGTTCTCGCGTGAGCTGACGAGTATGCGGGAACGTTTCAAGAAATAATTGAACAGTACTTTTTTGAAAGGCTTTCCAGCCAGAGCCTTTTTTACTTTAGATTCCGCTTCCCGTCTCATGCGTGTATCCATATCGCTGTGGGAATTTGCTGAGGTTATGCCTTGCTCCACATAGGATTTAATGATCCTGGTAAAGGCGGCCGGGTTTTGCTTATAGGTAATTGTTTCCAGCTTCAATTCGCCCACGCAGCGGTCGCCGAATTTTTCAATGTAGCTGTCAATCTCCGCTTTTATTCCCGGGTTTAAATTCCCATGTTCCATTTCCGCAAGGATCTCTTCAACTTCTGAGTCAAGGAATATTTTTTTTGTTCCGGGGTTCTCCTGTATAAGCGTTGCAATACGGAGACAGCGTTGTATGGGTTCTGTTGAAATAATATCCCTGGCGCCGCACATTAAGTTGTTGTGGACGTTGCCCGTCTCATCTATTTTATACTTCAGTACGAGTTTTTGAAGTATGCCAAAATAGATCATCGCGAAAAAATCGTTTACCAAAGGAGCCTTCCATTTCTTTAATAAGGTTTGTTCAAAGTCCAGGTACAGGTACATTAATTCATCAGCGCTTTTTGTGTTAAAATCGATCTTACTGTATCTCTCCATGGTGATATTGAAGTCCCTCACAAAGTCCCTGCGCATTTTAGGCAGTCCGCGCAGGTTTTTGAGCATGACCCGGACCATATTCAGTACGCGTAATTTTTCCATGGACCTGCTTCTTGCCTTTGCTTTTTTCAATTCGAATCTTTCTTTTACCCCCATCATTTTTTCCATGAAGCCTGCGTTGATCGAATAACCTGGAAGCAAAGCCAAGGCCTTATACCAGCTCAGTAAATTATAATATACGCGCCCGTTTATCAATCCAAGCATATTTGCGAATACTTCTTTATTCTCTTCAACATCATTTTTCGAAACACCCATCATGCCCACAAACTGAATGTAAACAGCCTCGTAAACTTTCAATATGAAGGAAAAAGTTAAAGGCGTCGTCACTCCCGGATAAGATTCAATAATGTTACTGTTGTCCCAGATAATGTGTTCACCTCCGGCATCCGATAATTTATCCAGCGTTGTTACGGGTCTTGCCTGCAAAAGAAAAAGCTGCTGATCTTTATACGCAAATTCTATGTCCTGGTAAGTGCCGTATCCTAAATAAAGCTGGTGCAGGAGGGCGCTGAGCTCAGTCACTTGTTGATTGGAAAGTGCGCTTGCGTTATAGTGAGCAGGTACAGGAACTTTCAGGGTTCCGCTTTGGAGAGCTGTATTAAAAACGAGCTGATGTGTTTTCACAGCCAATTGCTGATCTATTGTTCCATTTTCTTTAACCGTGAAGGTATCTGCATTAAGCTCTCCCGACACTAGTCCTTCACCAAGCCCAAACACGGCGCTGATCACTTTTTCTTTACGGTTACCCGTTACCGGATTAATTCCGAATGCTACTCCGGCCACATCCGCTTCCACCATTTCCTGTACAATAACAGCAATGCCCTTTTGATCTTCCAGCTTATTAGCTTCCCGGTATGCAGCAACCCTGCCAGAGAAAGCAGAGCGCCATACTTTTTTTATTTTATCTTCCAGCTGATCCTTGCTTACATACAGGTAAGATTCAAACTGTCCCGCGAATGAGTGCGCCGTTCCGTCCTCGCCGACCGCTGAAGAGCGCACCGCGAAATAGGTGACGTTTGAAAAGTGATCTGCCAGTTCGGCAATGAACTTTTCCGGAATTTGAAAATTCGTTATTGCTGAAGAAAGATCTTCGCTTTTTTTACCTTCAATCAGGCTTAGCAGGACTTCGGCAGGAATGACCACAAATTTTGGGATATTCAGGCCGGCTTCTTTCAGGACAAACAGGTTTCCGGCTTTTCCTCCTGTGGTATGTTCCGTATTTCTTTGGCTGATGAAGTACATGCGGGTCTTATTAACTAATTAATTGTTTCAGCATGGGAACTCCGCCGAGTGTAAGGTACATTCCTATCGTCCAGAGCGCGGATGCGTATTCGATCATTTTGGAATTGCCATGTGTTGGCTTGTTCAGAAATAAAGCAGCCGGCAAGGCGCAAATGAAAAAAAAGATGCAAAGAATGCTATAACCGGCAAATCCATAACCGGCAAACCAGGCCGCGGAGAGGCTGCAGCAAAGCGTAACAAAAAGGATGAGGATCCACAGCCTGGCTGCCTTCGGTGCACCGAGCATTGTAGAATAAGTGTTGAATTCCTCTTTTTCGGGAATGCGGATCTTTCTTCCGATTTCCAGCACAACTCCATTCATAAAAGAAACTGCGAAAAAGAAAAGCAGGCCTTTGGGCGCAGGAACACCTTCCAGCAGCCAATCCAGTCCGCTTGCGTACACATCAATAAGCGGGATGATCATCATGTGTGAAACCACATACCAGAACTGTCGCTTCTTCAGCCACTCGTCCACAAAAAATTCCTTGCCCATCAGGCAGAGATAAGCCATGACAATAAGATACATGATCAGCATTTTAGGAAAGAAAAGTGCATTCACAGCTATTTGCAATACAGTGGCGATAATGCCAAGAACAGCCAGCTCTTTGAAGGAAATGAGCCCACGCGGCACAGGCAGGTGACTGCGGTATCGGGCATCGTCTTCCGCGTCCTTGAACTCATCAAATACACGTACGAGAAAAAACAAAGAGATGGTGGTAAAGATCCCAACAAGATAAACCGGCCATTCAACAAAACCGGTCGCTCCTCTGCAGATGCGTGAATAGGAAATGGCGGAAAAGCTAAATGAAGCGACCAATAGGCCATGTCCTAAAAAAGGAAAGCGCTCTTTCTGGTATATAAAAAAGCGATGGAGAAAAGGTAATTTGTTCTGATGTATCGTTTCCATAAATTACCGGTTATTTTTTTCTGCCGAATTTTTTATGCGCTGCTGAAAAGTGCCCCGCCGAAAGCGCGGCGGCGATCGATAATTCACCTGCCAGTGCAAGCGCGCCACAGATCTCAGCAAACTTTCTTGCTTTGCCGGTTCCGTAACAATCGAGCAGTTCAAGACATTCGCGTTGGGTGGGCAGGCTCGTTCCGCCACCAACAGTGCCAACGATCAGGTTAGGTAAGGTAACAC
>JBJMLS010000308.1:0-12629 GCA_045805185.1 Bacteroidia bacterium
AAATATTAAGCGATAAGGCCTTTGGCTTTTGCTTCTTTCAGGCAAGCTGAGATCCCTTTTTTGTTGATGTTCTTCAGAGCAGAAGTGGAAACGCGTAAAGTAACCCACGCGCCTGTTTCAGGAACAAAGAAACGCTTGTGCTTCAGGTTCACTTTGAACTGGCGGCGTGTTTTATTATTTGCATGCGATACGTTATTTCCTAACATCGCTTTTTTTCCGGTTAATTGACAAATTCTTGACATGACTATTGGTTTAAATACGTTATTCTATCCTGTAAAATGGGCTGCAAAGTAAATGAATTTAATGAAAGTATGCAAATTTTATTTGATCATGACGACTAAGGGCTTTCTTGTAATTTATAATTAATTGTTTAAGAAACAGTTAGCTTCACCTTATTTTACCGCAGAAAAGGGCAATATCATCGGTATAAGGCTTGGAACCCTTGAAATTAATGATGTTGAAGAGAATGTTCTGGTTGATCTGGTTTACATCCAGCTTTTTTGCCTGCTTGATATCCGCCATCAGGCGATCCGAACCGTAGCTTTCCTCTTCTTCATTTTCCACTTCCACCACACCATCGGTATAGCAAAGTATCAGGGAATTCTCGCTGATCGGCAATATTCCTTCTTTCACTTTTACCAGTTCATCAAACATTCCTAAACCTGTGCAGCCCGCCCGAAGCATAAGCGTAGACTTTCCATTTAAAAGGATCGGAGGATTATGTCCCGCGTTCACATAAGTTAATATGCGGGTTTGAATATTGTATTTTGCTATGAAAAATGTGATGAACTTTTCTCCCTTGGCATTCGACATTACTTTTGCATTTAATTCTCTCACCAGCTCGGATAAGCTATTGGTATAATTGAGCAAAACGCGCAGGTTGGCCTGGAAATTACTCATCAATAAAGCGGCGGCAACACCCTTCCCTGAAACATCGGCCATGCAAAAGGCAAATTCATTCCGGTTCAGCCAGATAAAATCGTAATAATCACCTCCCACTTCCTGGTGCGGCAGGTAAAGCGCGTCGAAGGAGGTCTGCTCATTGTCCGGCAGACTCTCAGGGAATAGCATGTGCTGCATTTGGGAAGCCAGTTCCAGCTCTTTACGCAGCGCGGCTTTTTGTATACTTTCTTTGTAGAGCTTTTTATTTTCTATAGCCACCACGATAATATTGGTGAGCGTTTGAACAAAAGGTAAATGTTTGATCACCGGGCTCACCTCTACCCTGTCGTCATCAATATCTCCAATCAGCACATACGCGAGAGGCTGCTGTTTATGAAAGACCGGAATGACAATTTCAAAGGAATGGTGGACAGGATTTTTTTCATTAAAATCGACCACATTGATCTCATTGATCCATAACAGATCGCGCTCAACATTGATCTGCGTATGCTCATCGTCAACACCGTATTTCAGCAGGCAGGTCCATTGATTTTCATACCCGTACAGCACCAGTTTTCCAATATTGAGTTTTTCTTTCAGAACATCCTGGTAGGTTGCAAGCAGGTCAGCAGTAGAAGTATTATTGTTGATTGCTTTGGTAATCTCCAGCAGGGAATTAAGCTTGAGTGAGCTCATCCTGTACCTCGATTGGGCGTTGCTGCTATGCGATTTATCCTGCACTGTTCTTAACTGCTCAAACGTTAAAGATAAAGTATAGAGTATTCATAAACAAAAAAGCAGCTGTTTTTTAGCTGCTTCCTGTTTTTAGGTATATGAAGGCTATTCTTTTATCGCCTTATATCGCTTCACTTTACCAGTAGAATCAATGAACTCGAGGATATAAGCTCCCGGCTGGAAGTGCTGCACATTAATGTATCCCTTAAACAACTCATTACTGATCTCTTTTCCTTCACTGTTCAAAATTCTTACCCGCTCAATCCGAACATTACTCTCCCGGTTCATTACGTACAGCTTTTCAGTAAAAGGATTTGGGAAAATGATCGTTTCTGCCCCTTCAGCCGGTGTCGCGATTCCGGCAAAACCTGTAGCCAGCACCATAACTTTGAGGGAATCGTGCGTAATAAAGGCATTGGGATTGGCAGCGCTTGTCTTTGGCCAGATCACAACCGTATTAATTCCCTGTCTAAAGGCCCCTGTTATCGGAACCGAGACGCTGTCCGGGTATGTCCCTCCGGATGGCAGGCTTATTCCCAAGGAATCATACGCAAGCAAAACGAGCGAATTGCCGGTATTACTGGAATCAACTTCTATGTAGATCTCCACATCACCTGTATAAGCGGAATTACCATAATGCTTAATAGCAAAATAGTAGTTATCGACACTGTTTATGGTGGTCGTACCCGGAACACTATAGCTAAAAAAGCTGGTGTCTATGCCCAGGCTGTCCGTTTGAGCCCTGAGCCCGCATGTATAAAGGGTGATAATCGCAATGACCCTATAAAGAAGCTTATTCATGGTAGAAATTTTATAGGATGAAATTAATCCTTATTTCTCAAACAGGGAAAGGAAAAAAATCTCTATCTTACGTGTCCAGATACATTAAAAAATGAATATCCTTCCCGAAATAATCGGCCTGCTAAACAAGGAAGAAGCACGGAACTATAAATTATTCGCCCATCAAACGAATGCCGGTGCAGAGCGTAAGGATGTCCTGCTGTTCGATTACATTAAAAAGAACTACCCGGATCAGGACGAAGAAAAAATCTTCAGGAAATTGTATAAGGAAAGCGACAAGAATGCATTTTACCGCCTAAAGAACCGCCTTATTGAAGACATCGGGATCAGCCTCGCACAGCTTCATTACAATTCCTCGGAAATCAATACCATTCTTAACAATTACCTGCTCGCGAAACTTTTTATTTCGAAAAATAAATCCTCGCTCGCTCTTTATTATCTTGGAAAAAGTGAAAAAAAAGCGCTAAGCATTGAAAGCTTTGAGTTGCTGGATCTCATTTACAACGAATACATCAAGCTGTCGCATGAAGAATTGGAAATTAATCCTGAGAATTACATCAGTAAACGAAAAGAAAACCGGGCAAAGCTGAACCGGCTGCAGGAAATAGATGATGTGCTAGCCGTGGTGATATACAGGATAAAGACCAGTCAGAATTTCAGTCGTGGGAATGAAAAAATAAATGAGCTGCTGAATACTACCGTGAACACCTTTTCGAAGAGCAGGGAAGTAAAGAACAGTCCCTTACTCCGATTTAAGATCTATCATTCCGTCAGCAGGATCCTGCTTCAGCAGCATAATTTCAAAGCCCTGGAAAAATACCTATTGAAAACCTATTCGGAATTCAACAAGGAGAGCCTGTTCACGCGCAATAACCACGATACCCGGCTCCAGATGCTGACCTATATCTCAAACGCCTTATTTAAGAACAATAAAATAAATGAGTCGCTTCATTATGTGAAAGAACTGCACAGCGCTATGCAGGAATACTCCGGGATGCTTCATGATAAATATCTTTTCTTTTACTATAATATCCTCGTGAATAATTACGCCAAAACCAATGTGGAAAAGGCAATAGAAATCCTGAATGAAGCAAGGGAAGAAAAAGTGATCCGTAATCACCCGGTATATATCGGGTTTGTGTACCTGAACCTCGCGGTATCTTTTTTCGCGATAAAGAATTTCAAATCTTCACTCAGGAGCATAGTGAAATTATACATGCTCGACAGTTACAAAACGCTGGATGAAGCTTTCCGCTTTAAGATATCCGTAACTGAGCTGATCATACGTTATGAACTGAACGACATGGATTATATTGAACAGCGGATCCTTCAGATCCGCAAAGAATTTAAAACATTACTTCAACAGGAAGAATTCCGGAGGGAAGCCGGGCTCATCGATATCATTTCTAAAATGACCATTTCCTCTATGCTTAAATCCGACAAAAAATTAATAGAAATCATCCGTTCGTTTACGAGGAAAACAAAAAGTGCGGATCCCGAAGGCGGGGAGATTCTGGATTACAGCGACTGGCTCAACGAGAAAATACGGTCTTAATTTTTAGCTGAATAAGTAAGTAAAAAATCTAATAATATGTTTCAATTATTATATGATTAATAGCTTATGTTAATGTTGAACACGTAAGAAAACGAAATTTCTGGTTTTATTCCTGAAAGAAGAAGGCCCATCTTTGTTCCAACAAAACGAAAAGAAACTTTTAACCAAAACAAATCAAATGAAACAACATCTACTCAAAAAATTAAGCATGCTCTTCGTGATGCTTTGCTTAACGGTAAACGGGTTCTCACAGACCTGTGTCGCATCTTATTCATCCGCTAACAATGGCGGAGGATCATATACCTTTACCAATACCGGCAGCAATTCGTTCTTAATAACAAGCGACTGGTACGTCAACTACAGCTATGTGGGAAGCGGCAGCAATTTCAGCTATTCGTTTCCAGGAAACGGTTCTTATAATGTATGCCTGATGATCTCCGATTCAACTAACAGCTGCTGGGATTCGATGTGCGGAGTTATTACCGTAAGCGGAATGGCCGCCGGAACAGGCTGTCATGCCGCATTTACCACTAGTTTAAATGGATCTTCGGCTTCCTTTGCTATTCAAACAAATCTTCCGAATTTTAATCCAAATGCCGTTACACATATTACCTGGAGTCTGGGTGATGGAGCCGGTTATGGGCCGGGGGCGGCTTCATATCCATCTAGCTTTACTGCACTTTCACATATTTATAATAATCCGGGTACTTATGCAGTATGCCTTACTTTATATGACTCCATTAACATGTGTTCTGATACCTATTGCGATTCTGTAGTTATTGCGGGCGCTCCTGCAAACGGAACCGGATGTCATGCTGATTTTAATGTGAATGCTACAGGCAATAATAATGAGAATCTTTACACTATCAGTTATGCTAATCCACAGTTTGACTCTTCTTATGTAAGTTATGTTACCTGGGATTTTGGAGATGGCAGCACCAGTTCGGGAACCCTGTTCAATGGCAATGGACCCTATGCGGGCGCAGTTACTCATACCTATGCGGCCTCTGGTATGTATACAGTTTGCCTTACGCTTACTGATTCTGTTCACAGTTGCGTGGATACATTTTGCAACAGCGTTTGGGTTGGTAACGTAACGCCAACCTGCAACGCCAATTTTGTTTTGTGGGAAGATTCTACTAATGCGGGTACCTGGTATGCATATAGTTATTCCAACTCATTTAATAACAGCACCACTTATCTTTGGGATTTTGGCGATGGAACTACTTCCACCCAGCAATACCCTTCGCATACCTATACCACTGCCGGACATTATGATATCTGCTTAACGGTTACCGATAGCCTGATCTCCTGCACGAGTACCTATTGCGATACTTCTTCCGCACACAGGTATTCCTCTGCAGCCGGCATGATGAATTTAACAGTTCTTGCGCCCGGGTCAACTACAGGCATCAGTACGCATGAGGAGTCCCTTACTTCTGTAAGCGTTTATCCGAACCCGGTAACGGAAAATGCTACGCTTAGCATTACATCCGAAGAAAATACTACCGTAAGCTATTCCGTTTACAATATGTACGGACAAATGGTAAACTGTGCAAAGGCCGCTATCAACAAAGGAAAAAACACACTCAGTTTAAATACAGCTGAACTTTCCAACGGGATCTACTTTGTACGTGTAATTGATAACCACAATAAGAAAATAACCACAATAAGAATTGTGAAATAGAAGGGGTATCTGTTTTACAAGAGAAAGGCGGACATCTTGTTCGCCTTTTTTTATATTCCCCGCTTAAATAAAATACAATTAGTAATATTGCCGTATGAATAAAATTGCAGACACGCCAAAGCCGCCTTATTATGCGGTTATTTTTACATCTTTAAAAAACCCCGATGATACCGGCTATACCAATACAGCCGCCTTAATGAATGAGCTGGCGGGTAAGCAGCCTGGCTACCTGGGAATAGAATCAGCGAGAGAAGACCTTGGCATAACCGTTTCCTACTGGAAAGATCTGGAATCGATAAAGGCCTGGAAGCAGAACAGCGAACATCTTTTCGCACAAAAAATGGGAAGAGAAAAATGGTACGCTCATTACAAAACACGGATCTGCCTTGTGGAAAGAGATTACGAATTTACCACAGGTATATAGCCTTAACCTGGAAAGGCCGGAGCTTATGGCCGATTAAGGTGAGTTAATAGAAGAAGAGATGGAGCGGGCTACAAATGAAGGCTCTACTTATTGCTAACAATGGCAAGAAATCTTCCGTTCGGACTTAATGCAAAACGGGTGATCTTTGAGATACCCGCTGCAGAGAAATCTCCAAGTTCTACCCAGGTTTTAAGGTCGTCATTATAACGAAGCAGCTTGCTCCCGTCCGACTTGATCAATCCAAGTCCCTTGTCCCATATAAAATCTTCATTTTCCGCTTTCGCAGTTGCATATTCTTCCGATTTCTTCAATAAAATATCATACAGCCGAACCTTATTCCCTTTTTCTTCCTTTATTACATAAAAGAATTTATTCTTTGTTGCAGGACGAAAAGCGCGGGTGATATTTTCTGCAATAAGCACATCGTTCCCGTTTGAAATGGAACGCGCATGCAAACTGTGTGGATTGCTGAGCTTGTAATAAAGTACTGTATCTGAATTGAGAAATGAAAAATACCCAACGGAATCGAATGCGGAGATCTGCTGATCTTCGAATTTAGTCTTATGATCCGGATAAGCAGAAGTGTAGCCATTCTTTATATTCAGCGACAGAATGATCTGCGAGCTATCGCTAAGAACAACAACGCAGGCCAGGGACCTTTTATCAGGCGTAACCGTTGGAGAATATTCACTCTCGGGAGTTTTTGTAAGCTGAACAGTTTTTTTATTTCCAATGCTATAACTGTAGATATCGGCTTGCTTATCTTCTTTCACCGAAACAAAATAGAGCAATTTACCGTCGGGTGAAAAATGCGGCTGATTATCATAACCGGGACGATTGGTAATATTCATTCCCTTGTGCAGGATGATCCCGGTTGGCGTTTTTTTTATTTCATAGAGCCAGATATCTGTTTCCGGCATTTGCGCCTTGCAAAGAACAGAAATAAAAAACACAGAAAAGAAGATAAGTTTTTGATAGATCATCACGAGAGTTTTGCCTGGTTGAATTTCAACATCATTTTTGCCAATTCGGTATTTCCAAGGGCATTCAGTTTTTCCATTACTCCGCTTATATCCTCCTTTGTTTTATTCTGATTCAGCTTGAATTTGGTCTGTATTGATGTTAGCCTGATCTTTATTCCTACGATCTCGGTATACATCACGCTTTTGTATTGCTCCGGCAACTGTTCGAAATGCTGAATGTAAGAAGGCTCAAAAAATTCAATTGTGCTCATTAAGATCTGCCTCTTCAGCTCTGTTTCATGGATCAGTTCCGCTTCACCGGACACATGAACCGCTGTATAGTTCCAGGTTGGAACATTTGTTTTATTAGCATACCAGGAAGGAGAAATATAACCATGCGGCCCGGTAAAGATCAGTAAAACATTTCCTTCCATTTCAATGGTCTTCCAGTGCGGGTTCGCCTTCGCCAGGTGCGTATACAGGAAAACATCCTTCCCCTCTTCTTTTAGTATAAAAGGAAGATGAGTCACTTCCGGCTGCTCCGTTCCATTGCACAGCAACATGCCAAAGCTGTGCGACTGAATAAACTCAAGCGCTACTTTATTATCTTCAATGGAAAAATAGTTCGGGACGTACATTTTGTATCTGTATTACATTCTTTCCGGGACCTCTATTCCTAAAAGACCCATTCCGTTCTTAATTACCGCGCAGCATTGATAGGATAAGGCAAGACGGAAATTTCTCACATCCGCATTTTCCTCTTTTAAAATAGTGATATCATGGTAGAACTGGTTATAGGACTTCACCAGCTCATAAACATAATTGGCAACTATACCGGGGTTGAACATTCTTCCTGACTCTTCTACTGTTTTAGGGAACTCATATATGATCCGGATCAGTTCTTTCTCCTTATCCTGCATTGTCGCAACAACGGGCGCGGAAGCTGCCAGGTAATTCGCCTTCCGGAGCACCGAACAGATCCTCGCATGCGTATACTGAATAAAGGGGCCGGTATTACCGTTGAAGTCGACACTCTCTTTCGGATCAAAAAGCATTTTCTTCTTAGGATCCACCTTCAGAATAAAATATTTTAATGCGCCAAGGCCAATCGTGCGGTACAATTGTTTCGCTTCCTCTTCGCTGAAGCCTTCTATTTTACCAAGCTCCTTCGTAGTTTGCTCAGCAGTGTCAAACATTTCTTTTAACAGTTCATCCGCATCCACAACAGTGCCTTCGCGACTTTTCATTTTGCCTTCGGGAAGCTCAACCATACCATAAGAAAGGTGAAAAAGCTCATGCGCCCAGGGATAACCCAGTTTTTTGAGGATCAGGAAAAGCACCTTGAAATGGTAATCCTGTTCGTTACCTACCGTATAGATGAGCTGATTCAATTTCGGGTATTCCTTGAACCGTTCAATGGCCGTGCCCAGATCCTGTGTCATGTACACCGAGGTCCCGTCCGAACGGAGCACCAGTTTATGATCTAGGCCGTCTCCGGTAAGATCGATCCATACGGAACCGTCTTCTTTCCTGTAGAATACATTTTTTTTCAAGCCTTCCTCTATCATCTCTTTCCCCAGGAGATAGGTATTGGACTCATAATAGAAGGTATCGAACTCAACTCCCAGCGTTTTGTATGTTTCATCAAATCCCTTGTACACCCAGGCATTCATCTTTTTCCATAAAGCAATTGTTTCCTCATCGCCCGCCTCCCACTTCCGGAGCATTTCCTGTATCTCCTGCATCAAAGGCGCTTTCTTATCCGCCTCTTCTTTAGCCATCCCTGAAGCAATTAATTCTTCGATCTGCTTTTTGTATCGCTTATCAAATTCCACATAATATTTTCCCACCAGGTGGTCGCCCTTCATTCCACAGCTTTCGGGTGTTTCACCATTCCCGAATTTCTCCCAGGCAAGCATCGATTTGCAAATGTGGATCCCGCGGTCGTTAACAAGACTGGTCTTTATAAGCTGGTTCCCATTTGCCTTTAGCAGTTCGCCAACAGCATGCCCAAGCAGGTTATTGCGCACATGTCCTAAATGCAATGGCTTATTCGTATTGGGTGAAGAATACTCCAGCATTACCTGGCGTGAGTTTTCGTCTGCAGCCTTAAACCCGTAATGTGCCTGAGAAAGCGTTTCGTTTAAAAAGTTGAGCCAATACACATCGCTGATCATGATATTTAGAAAACCTTTAACTACATTATAACCAGAAACAAGATCGCAGGACTTCTTTAAAGCGGATCCGATGTCTTCTGCAGTCTGCTCCGGAGTTTTCTTAGCCACCTTCACAAACGGAAAAACTACTATGGTAAAATCACCTTCAAATTCTTTTCGTGTCCTTTGAAACGAAATATGTGCTGGATCAGCTTCCTGATTGTATAAAACAGCAATTGCCTTCTTAATCTCTTCAGTAAGTATCGTCTCAATGTTCATAATACAAAATTGGAAAGCAAATTTGCGAAAAATGTTGGATATATCGTAACAGAATTAAGCCTTGTCCAGTATTGCATGCAATCCGCTTAGCTCTTCATAGCTCAGTTCGCGCCATTTACCGGTTTCAAGATCGCCGAGTTCAATATTGAGTAAGCGCACCCGTTTGAGCTTTATAACCTTGTAACCGATGGATTCTGTCATTTTTCTGATTTGCCGGTTGAGTCCCTGCGTCAGGATAAATTTAAAGGTAGTAGCGTTGACCGTTCTGATCTTACAGGGTTTGGTAATAGTGCCGGAAATTTTCACTCCCGCTTCCAATTGCGCGATCTTGAAACGGTTGGTCAGGGGCTTGTCTAAAGTAACGAGGTACTCTTTTTCATGACCGTTCTCTGCGTTACTGATACGGTTGGAGATCGCTCCATCATTGGTCAGCAGGATCAGTCCTTCAGAATCTTTGTCGAGGCGGCCAATTGTGAACAGGCGCTCGGGATAATTGATGAAACTTATAATATTATTTTTTTCATCTTTCTCTTCCGTACAAACGATACCCACTGGTTTATTAAAGGCAAGATAAATTTTCGCAGAGCTGATCTTTATGGTCCTTCCTTCAACTTCTACAATCTCGTCTGCTTTTAACTCTATATTTCGTACGCAGCTTTTACCGTTTACTTTAACCTTTCCATCATGGATCAGCCTTTCCGCTTCCCTTAATGAACACAATCCCGATTGGGCTATAAATTTGTTGAGTTTCAAAATCAGATCAGGAACCTTTGATCAGTTCTTTTACGGCAAGTTCTCCCACCATGCTGCCAATGGCAACGCCCATGCCGCCCATCCGGACCGCGCATACTGTATTTGGAGAAACATGCCTGATAATTGGTTTTTTTTCCGAGCCAACACCCATGATCCCGCTCCAACGGTATTCGATAGTGTACTTTTGCCCGGGAAGAATATTCTCACGAAGCAACTCTTCCAGCTTCTGCTGTATTTTCCGGGTCAGGCCAAATTCACTGGTTTCCTCAGCCCTCAGATCCAGGTTCCGGCCTCCTCCAAAAAGAACGCGGTCATTGATGTTCCTGAAATAATAAAAGCCTTCTTCGTAATGAAAAGCTCCTTTTATTTTCAGATCCCGGATCGGTGAGGTCACCAATACCTGGGCCCTGGCTGGCTTCACATCTTCTTTTTTGAGAAGCTCCCTTGCAAATCCGTTCGTAGCTACAATTACCTTTTTTGCTTTAAAAGAAAAATTATCCTTTGTGGTTAATTCAACTTCTTCACCTGTATCACCAATACTTTTAATATCGATCCCGTTAAGTATTTTAATGCCTTTTTCCCGGGCGAGCCCCAGTAAGGATTCCATCATTTTCCCGGTATCGATCTGCCCCTCAGCAGCGTTTTCGATGCAATGTGAAAAGCCCCTGAAACCCGAGCCTTTTATTTTTTTTGAATTAACTTTATATATCTTACCCTTTCCGACAATTTCTTTAATCCTTTTGTTGAAGGGCTCAATAAAGGTCGCATATCTTTCAAATGTTACTTTTTTGTTGAAAACTTCATAGCCTCCATAAGACTTATAATCGATGGCTTTATCTCCTAAAAGACTCCTTAATTTGAGCAATCCCTTATAACGCAATTCAACTGTTTCCCACACGCCGGATTCGCTCATGCTCTTCAGGTCATTGACCAATTCGGACACACTGCCAAAGCAGGCGAAACCCGCATTCTTAGTGCTCGCCCCATAGGGCAGAACGCCTCTTTCGATAACGAGCACATTGGATTTTGGATAACGGCTTTTAAAAGAAATTGCTGAGTTCAATCCGACTATCCCGCTACCGATTACGACGAGATCATTTGACAAAAAATACTGTTTCAGTTCCCAAAAACTCAGTTGCACGATAGTGGTATAGATTTTGTCGAAATGTACGCCATTATTGTTAAATTTACACGAAATTTGACAAAATTCAGCAACATTTTCTAATGATCAGGAATTCCTACAACACTTTTTTACTTTTCATTCTTTTCGGTTTTACAAAACTTTTTGCTCAGCCTTATCAATTACCTGTACAGGGAAAAATAGATGAAGGCGCGAGTGCGTGTACCGGAGCAGTCATACAGGTTTACCAGGGATCCAAGCTGATCAATACCATTACAACAGGGGCCGATGGCCGTTACAGCTTTGAGTTACCGTTGAATGCGGACTATACCATAAGTGTAACCAAGCCTGGAATGATCATGAAAAAATTTGTGGTTTCAACCAGGGGAGTTCCGCCGGAAAGAGCCAACGATAAGTTCGGAATCATACAGGCTGATATCGGTTTATTTGAGAAGGCGGAAGGCGTGGATTATTCTGTTCTCAATCAGCCACTGAACAAATACGTTTATAATCCTACAAAGGAAAACTTTGAATATGATAAAGCATATCTTGAACAGATGCTTGGCGCGCTCGACCAATTGGCAAAATTAGCGGCGGAAGCGGAAAAAAAGAAAAAAGAACTTGAGAAAAACTACCAGGCGGCTTTAAAAAGCGGCGATAAAGCCTTTACCAAAAAAGATTATACCGCGGCCATTTCTGCTTATAACGAGGCCATAAGTCTGAAGAAGAATGAGCAGTATCCAAAAGATAAGCTCATCGAAATAGAAAAAATGAAGGCTCAGGATGCTGAGCTTGCCAAGAAAAAAGCAGACGACGAAGCAAAAGCTAAAGCGGACGAAGAGGCAAAGAAAAAAGCAGAAGCAGAGGCAAAAGCCAAAGCGGAGGCTGATGCCAAAGCTAAAGCAGACGCAGAAGCAAAAGCAAAGGCGGAGGCAGAAGCAAAAAAGAAAGCAGAAGAAGAGGCAAAGAAAAAGGCAGAAGCGGAGGCAAAAGCCAAAGCCGATGCAGACGCAAAAGCTAAAGCAGACGCAGAAGCAAAAGCTAAAGCGGAGGCGGAGGCCAAAGCAAAGGCGGAGGCAGAAGCAAAAAAGAAAGCAGAAGAAGAAGCTAAGGCTAAAGCAGACGCAGAGGCCAAAGCTAAAGCAGAGGCGGAGGCCAAAGCAAAGGCGGAGGCAGAAGCAAAAAAGAAAGCAGAAGAAGAGGCAAAGAAAAAGGCAGAAGCGGAGGCAAAAGCCAAAGCCGATGCAGACGCAAAAGCTAAAGCAGACGCAGAAG
>JBJMLS010000309.1:0-8345 GCA_045805185.1 Bacteroidia bacterium
AACTAAAATATAACAATAAAAAAATAGATAATTTCAGCGGAATTGCTAAAATGATGTCTGAAGCGCGGAATGTTAATGAAGATAACTTATATGCAAGGGCCTTTGTGGTTTACAATCTCGCCAATAAACTTGAAGTAAACCATTTTTTAAAGTTCAACCGTCCCACGACTCCGACAAAACTCTTCACTTCAGGTCATGACGCGCAAAGGTGGATCAAATTACAGGAATGATAAGCCTACTTTTACAATAAGTTCAGCAAGTCTTGTACTGTATCCCATTTCATTGTCGTACCAGCCTATCACTTTTACCATGTTTCCTACAATGGAAGTAAAATCTGCATCAAAAACACAGGAATAGGGATTTCCGATAATATCCGAGGAAACAAGAGGATCTTCCGTATACTCAAGGATTCCCTTCAGATCGGTTTCCGAAGCCAGCTTAAATGCTGCGTTGATTTCTTTTACTGTTGGGTAGGATTTTAAAACGCAGGTAATATCAGTTAAAGAACCATCAGGAACGGGAACACGCATACCGCAGCCTCCTATTTTTCCTTCCAACTCTGGAAATATCTTTGTTATCGCCTTTGCGGCTCCAGTTGATGTGGGCACAATGCTCATTGCGGCAGCCCTTGCTCTCCTCAGATCTTTATGCGGCGCATCATGGAGGCGCTGATCACCTGTATAGGAGTGAACAGTTGAAATGTATGCGTCTTCAATTCCCCATTGTTCCAATACCTTGATCATTGGCGCCGCACAGTTGGTTGTACAGGATGCATTGGAAATAATAGTGTCTTTCTGAGAGATAATATGATCATTCACTCCGAGCACAACGGCTTTAATATCGTCGTTGGGAGGCGCAGATAATATTACTTTCTTTGCTCCGGCGATGAGGTGCTTTTCAGCAGATGCGCGGTCCAGAAAATGTCCCGTACTTTCTACTACTACATCAATATCCATTTCTTTCCAGGGAAGAAGGGATGGGTCCTTTGCACTGAGGATCTTTATTTTCTTTGGACCTACGATAATGTGATCTTTATCAAAGCTGACGTTATCCGGGAATTGACGGTGTACGGAATCGTATTTCAATAAATGTGCTAAGGTCCTGCTATCGGTAAGGTCGTTTATAGCGACTACTTCAACTGCTTCGCTGTGATGAAGCACCCTGTAAAGAACACGTCCTATGCGGCCAAAGCCATTAATGGCTACTTTTATTTTTCTCATGTGAAAGAATTGAAGGACCAAAGTTAGCTAAAACCGACTGATTTTAGAGCCATGCCAGAAATATACATCCGGCATAAATAAAAAGGACATTGATGAACAAGCAGGGAAAGGCTAGGGTGGTGAATATAATCGCTCTTTTTCTGCTTTCACTTCTGAGGATCTTGTAGATAAATGAAGTTGTGAGCCAGGCTCCGGTGGCGCCACCTGCCAGTAAAAGTAAAGGTATGGTCTCTTCCGGACTTTCTTCAGGCGCCGAAGTGTAGGACGAATTTATAAGATAGATCAATAAAATGAGAATGATAAGAATACCGGACCAGCAGGCCAAAATACTCTTTCCGGGCTTTATAACTGATGGTGTTTTCTCTTTTCTCATTACCATTGTTTTCCTTCGGATTCAAATTCTATTTGCTCATCTACGCTTATGCAACCTAAGCTCAAGCGGTTAAGGCGCCGCAGTTTTTCATGCATGGCAAAATTAGCTTGTGAGGTCGATTCCTGCAGGGGCATTCCCGCGCAATACCGGCGTAAAAAATAAAAATAAAAAACGGGTGAAATGCTTTGACTGCTCCTGTGTGCAACATAATATTTAGCGCCAATGGTTTTCCATTGCTCTGCCTGTGAATAACCGGAGCAACCGGTATTGTATACGAGCCTGATCCGGCTCAATAAGCTTTTATCCTTAATTTCTTCCATCCATTCCCAATAACTGTTGCTATGCGCCAGTAAAAAAATATCCAGGCTGTCATTATCCCGCAGTAGGTCCGAAACGCTCTTCAGGAAATCCTGTTTCTTATCTCCCGGTTCATTTTGGGTAAAGTAGACAACGGTCTGATAGTTTTTTTTAAGGAAGGGAAAGGTAAAAAGCCGTGTGCCGTATTTCTGGAATTTATCTACATTATCCCTGATGGCTATAGCGGCGAATTTCTTATTGCTCTTAATGCTTACAAATGCTAAGGGGCGATCAGTAAAGAAAACAATGCTGCAGAAGCACACTGCAAGTAATGCGAGGATAATGGTAATGGCAAAGGATTTTCGCATTTGGTTTAAATAAAAAGCCCCGTCAACCTTAGGTGGACGGGGCTTTTTGAAGCAACTTCTATTAGCTGGTTAAGCCTTTGAAATCGGCGTTATCTCTCCATTTCAAGAATTCGCAATCATCTTTAGCCATAGCTTTTAATGAACCGTCTTTCTCGATCGCTGTTTTTAATGCAGCCAGGCCATTTGTAGCATCACCTTTGCGGGCGGCAGCAATAGCTTTCAGGTAATAGCTCATCGCCATGTCTTTTTCAGTACTTGCATCAATTGTCCCGTTAACGCTTTCTGCAGAACCATTCAGCATTTGAGCAAGCGCAAGGTTAAATCCTTTGTAGCTTCCCATTGCAGATACTGCATCGGCATATTTACCATCACGTACAAGCACGATACCTTTGTTGTAATTTACTTCAGGACCTGCGCCATTAGCTTTGTTATAGTAATCCATTGCAGCGCGACGGTCTCCGCTTTTAGCAACCACAGCCCCCATATTGTTCATTACAATTGGATTGTTTGCACTTGCTTTGTTGGCTCTCTCGAATGCAGCTTTTGCATCGTCAATTTTATTGGTCATCAAATACGTAACACCTAAATTGTTGGATGCTCTCCAATCGCTTGCGTATTGTTTCTCAGCAGCTTTGTAGATGTTCATTTTAGTATTCACATCCTGGGTCAAAGTAGCGCCGTAAAGCAATTCTTCGATCGATAAGGAATCAGGGTTAGTGCTTGCCAAACGTGTGATCATTTCATCTGTACGTGATTTTTTGTCAACAATTACAGTTAACACGGAACGACGTAATTTAGGAAGGATCTGGTCAGCAACTTCTTTGTAAGTCTTAGAAAGGTTTTTGATCTCTTTCTCACGCTGAACCGGATCAGCATACATGGAAAGAACACGAAGAACCAGGTCTTTATCAGCTATTGAAGAAGATTCCATCAACTTTTTGAAACCATCCCAATCTTCTGCAGTAGTAACTACTTTATAAGCAGTCTCATCTTTTCCAAAAGTAAAGCTCTTGTCCTTAACCTTTTTAAACTCGCTGCGTAATGCGTCAGAACCTGATTTAGCACGGTTCTCAGCAAGTTTAGCGTTAAGGGTCAATTCTCCATCCGGAGAAGCGTAAGCGGAAACCTCAATCCCTTTGAAGTCGAACCACATGGTATTGCTGGCGTTCGAAGTAATGAAATTCTGAAGGCTCTTCATTTCTTCGCTTTTCATTTCCGAAGGACGAACAACTGACTGATTGATCACATAATAAATGTTGGCTGTCTGATTCATTGCAGTAACTTTCACAAAAGCATCTTTCGCGAAAATTCCTTTTTCATCGTTACGCACCAATAACGGAGTAATGATTGTTCCGTCAGCGATCTCTGTTCCTTTGAAATCCTTGGTTTTTTTCTTCACAGCACCTTGTGCGCGGATCTCCAGTTTTGCAACCTTCATTCCCGGATCGTAACCCACTTTATCGGTATAGGTAAAAGTACCTCCTTTTTCATAGCTGATCTTTTGGCCTGATCCTGTAGCCTTTTCAC
Source organism: Bacteroidia bacterium (assembly GCA_045805185.1). Taxonomy (GTDB): domain Bacteria; phylum Bacteroidota; class Bacteroidia; order B-17B0; family Aurantibacillaceae; genus JAHEYF01. The sequence continues at coordinate 3,786 of JBJMLS010000309.1, forward strand.
CCACAAGGGTTACCGGCTTTAAGGTTTTCTCGCCACTACCGTATTTAATCACAGGAGTAACAGTAACAACTGCTTTCTTGGCAAATAGTTTAGCGGGATATTTACCAGAGATGGTAACACCAACGCTATCGCCATGCATTTCGAGTGGTTTTGGCGTTACTTCATAAGTGATCAGATTCTGTTTTTTGATCATCTTGCCTAAACCGTCGCAGGCGGTCAATAATACCGTCGCTCCTACGGCAAGTGATAATACTTTTAACGTATTGGTTTGCATGATTTTAAGGTTGTTAATTTCTGATTAAAAGGGTTTTTCAGCTGCAATATTAATCAAATGTTTTAAAATAAAAAAAATAAAGGGTGAAAAAAGCAGATTTATCCCTTTTTTAAGGGTTTTTACCTTAGATTTCAATATTGAGCCATTTTACGCTGGAGCCTTGTTTCAGAAAAGAAATGATCTCGCGGAACACAAGCTCATAATTCTCCGGTGTATTGGTTCTAAGATGGAAATTAATGACCTGAAAATTCCTCTCTTTTTTTGAAAAGCTTTCATACTGGGCGCTAACGTTATCCAGGTAATCAGCTTCGATCCTGTTCTCGAATTCACGGTCACGCTTCCGGATATTATCCTTCAGCTGCCCGGTTTCAAGATGAAAGTAAATGAGAAGGCCGGGCTGCGGTAGCGTTTTTATCAGGTTTGAATAGGTACTCTCGAAAATGGCAAATTCGGTAGGCTTTAGATTCACCCTGGCAAAATACAGGCATTTCTCAATGAAATAATCGCTGATAATAAATGAGGACGCCAGTTCGCTTTCGTGTTTCTTAAGCTGGCGGTAGCGATCCAGTAAAAATGAATACTCGAGGGGAAAAGCGAATGTTGCCGGCTCCTTGTAAAATAATGGGAGCAGGTAATTCTCTTCAAATTCTTCAAGAATTAGCTTAGCCCCTAATTCCTCAGCCAATAAGTGCGCCATCGTCGTTTTCCCGGCTCCGATATTTCCTTCTATGCAAATGTACATAGCGCGAAGTTAAGGGATTTAACCACGCTGCTTAAAGTTTAATCCTCAAAGCCGAAAGTCAACCACCGAAGCGGGAATCCGAATACTTTATTTCAATCTGCCTCTTGCGTTTTTCATTAAATAAGGGGCACTTACTAAGTATTCATGAACAGATATTCATTTGAACGCTTTAAACCGGCTTTACAAAGTACTTTCGGGATAGAACGGTTGTAATCCGCCATATACAGATTCAAACTACGCAATATGAATATACTGAAAAGCAGGACAGTCAACATCATCCTCATCCTGACCGGTTATTATCCTCTGTTCCTCGTTTTAGTAATGAACCTGATGATCAGCGGCGGACATGGGCTTAGCCGCTGGATGGTCATGCTGGCATGGATCTTAAATATTCCAACTGTCGGTACCTGGTTCGTGCTTTTGTTAAGCGACACAAGAAAATTGAACTGGCCTATCCGCATTAACCTTGTGATACAATTTGCCGGAATTATTTATGCGCTGTTACTTGTCAAGATGGAACGCCTGATGCCTTACATGGATTAAATTGATCCTTACATTATTTTACCGGGGCTGCCCTGTTAGATCTTTTTAGCTGGCAGAATATCTTCACACTCCGCAAATAATTGTCCAATTGTTTTTTTTAGCACGGGATGGATCAGACTTGCGGCAATTTCAGCAAGAGGCATCAGAACAAATTTTCTTAAATGTAAGCGGGGATGAGGAACAGAAAGATGCTCATCCTGTATGGTTTCATTATTGAATAAGAGAATATCGATATCGATCAATCTTGCTTCCCATTTTTCCCCGTCCCGCATTCTTCCCATTCTTTTTTCAATTTCCAGTAGTAAGTTCATCAGCCCGGCAGCGCTGTGTTTGGTTTCAATTTTAATCACCTTGTTCAGAAAATCCGGCTGATCGGTGTTTCCCCAGGCCGCTGTTTCGTAAATGCCCGATTCCAGCTTTACTTCTCCTGCCAGTTGCTGCACTAGGTTTTGGGCGGTTTTAAGGTTTTCCTCTTTGTCGCCCAAATTACCGCCCAAACATAAATACGCCTCGTTCATACCAAAGTTTTTTCAAATGTAAGTATCCTTCAATAATTTTGTAGTGTAAACCCTTATTAATTTATTATGAAGAATTTTTTCACATCTTTCTTTGGAGCCATTGTAGGCGTATTGATCGCATTAGTTGTTTGCACGCTGATATTTGTCGCAGGTATTATCGGAACCTTTAAAGGCGCTTTTGAAAGCGAGGCTGACAGGCCGCTCCATGTAAAAGCAAAATCGATAATGCTGATCGACTTTTCCTCGCGCATAACTGAACGTACAATTGATAACCCATTCGCAAATTTTAATTTAGGTTCCTTCGGAGATGAGCCGGGAATTGGATTGAATGATATTGTGAATAACCTGCAAAAAGCAAAAGAAGATACCGCCATTAAAGGCATCTACCTTAATTTCGGCAGTGTTCCTGCCGGGATCGCATCTACAGAAGAGATCAGGAATGCCTTACTCGATTTTAAATCTTCAAAGAAATTCATTTATGCTTACAGCGAAATGTACGATCAGAAATCTTATTACCTCGCTAGTGTGGCGGATAAAATATTTCTTAATCCCCAGGGCGGGATGGAACTGAAAGGCTTAAGCGCGCAGATCATGTTCTTTAAGAAAGCGCTGGAGGATCTTAATGTTGATGTTCAGATCTTCCGTCATGGTAAGTTTAAAAGCGCCATTGAGCCTTTTATGCTCGACAAGATGAGTGAGGCAAACCGCTTGCAAACAGAAGTATTCCTGGGTTCGATCTGGAACAGTATTTTAGAAGGGATTTCAAAACAACGCGGTATTTCTATTGCGGAACTGAACAGCATTGCCGATGAGTTAAAAGTGAAGAACCCTCAGTCGGCTTTGGACCTTAAGCTGGTTGACGGTTTAAAGTATGAGGATGAAGTAACTTCCTTGTTAAAGGAAAAGACCGGGACAAAAGAAAAAGACAAGCTTAGCTTTGTTAAGATCGCCGAATATACCCGTGCTGCAGGAAAGAAGAAAGAGGGGCAGGGTAAACAGGAAAAAATAGCGGTCATATACGCTGTAGGATCGATTGAAAGCGGTAAAGGCGATGAAGAAACCATCGGATCGGACCGTATTGCAAAAGCGATCCGGGAGGCCCGCCTCGATACTACTATTAAAGCAATTGTAATGCGTGTGAATTCCCCGGGCGGGAGCGCATTGGCAAGCGATGTAATGTGGCGTGAAGTTTCCCTGGCAAAAAAAGCCAAGCCTTTTATTGTTTCTATGGGAGATGTGGCTGCTTCAGGCGGGTATTATATTGCCTGCGCTGCGGATAAGATCTACGCCCAGCCCAATACCATTACCGGTTCAATAGGTGTATTCGGGATCATTCCCAATGCACAGAAATTATTTGCGGCTAAGCTGGGGATCAATATTGACACGGTGAACACAAACAAACATGCGGATGTAGGTACACTTTACCGCGGAGTAACTGAATTGGAGCGCGATTATATACAAAAGGGTGTGGAAGATATTTACGATGTGTTTACTTCCAGGGTTGCTGAAGGAAGGAAAATGAGCCAGGCTGATGTGGACAGTATTGGGCAAGGTCGTGTTTGGAGCGGATCCGATGCATTAAAGATAAAGCTGGTGGACGAATTGGGTGGATTGGATAAAGCTATTGCCTATGCAGCAGAGAAGGCTAAGATTAAAAACTATAAGATCATTTCCCTGCCAAAGCAAAAAGATCCGCTATCTGCTTTCCTGGATAAAAAAACAGGAGAGGCGGAATCACGGCTGATGACGAAGAATCTCGGAGAGCAATACAAATACCTGCTTCACCTTAAAAACCTGTTGACCCTAAAAGGAATTCAGTCCAGAATGCCTTTTGACCTGGTGATCTATTAATCATTCTTAGGATTAATTTCAGCAAAGCCGCCGGTTTAAACATGGCGGCTTTGTTATTTTATTTACGCACTTCAAATTTATTTTTTTTAACAAGCCGATGTCTTTTAAAATACTAAATTTGAACAATAGGCAATGCGTATGTTTAAACGGAAGACTTTTCTCATCTTAATTTTCTGGCTTGTCTCAGCGCCATACCTTGTTTTCTCACAATCATCTCCTGCGAATCCCGAGAATAAGAGTAAACCCAGCGGACAATCATCAACTACTTCAACCGTAACGCCTGTTAAAAAAAACAAGCCAAAGCTCATCCAGTTTTCGGGCGTGGTAGTGGAAAGCGATAGTTTAAAACCTCTTCCTTTTACTTCCATTCTCGTTAAAGGTACAAGTCACGGTACGGTCAGCGATTATTACGGTTTTTTTACACTTGTTGCGCAGGCAGGTGATGAGATCGAATTTGCGTCGGTTGCCTATAAGGATGCAAGCTATATTATTCCTGACACGCTTACCGCATCGAATTATTCCATTATCCAGGTTATGCGGCTGGACACTATAACACTTGCACCAGTTACGATTTATCCCTGGCCGACGCGCGAAGAATTTAAAAAAGCCTTTTTGAAGCTGGACGTTCCTCA
>JBJMLS010000310.1:0-7502 GCA_045805185.1 Bacteroidia bacterium
ACCTGGTCATGAAGGCTTTTGAATAAGGAGCTATTCATTACTTTTCCTGTGAAGGGCTGATAAAGCTTCTCAAGCACTTCGTGAAGAATCGTTCCCATTGTATTTGCTTCAATGTTCTCTTCAACTTCTGCGGTTTCTTTTATTTCCGCTCCGTACTGAAAATAGAAGCGCAGGCTGCAGTCCTTGAAGGCATTCAGCGAAGAAGGCGATAAGCCCGATCGCTCAGGGTTCATTACTTTATCGAGTAATTTGTCAAGGATCGTCTTGTCTTTTTTGATGCTAACCGTGTTTCCGTGAGAGGTGTGCTGCAACTGACCGGAAAATACGCTTTCCTTTATACTTACATTCTGGTTCTTCTCTTTCAGTTCGTGCGTCACCTGTGTAATAAAACGACTTTTCTCTCCATTGCCAAACTGGTCGGATTCGGTATTGTAAATGATAATTATATTTTTGGCGCGTTGCAGGATCCTGTAAAAGTGATACGCATACACCGCATCTTTGTCAGCATACACGGGAAGCCCGAAATACTTTTTCAGGTCGAAAGGAATGAAGGAATTACTGCTTTTTCCGGATGGCAGAATATTCTCATTAACGGAGAGCAATACAACGGTTTCAAAATCAAGGGTACGGGTTTCCAATACACCCATAACCTGCAAGCCTTTAAGCGGTTCTCCAAAGAAGGGGACAGAAGCCGTTGCGGCCAACTGCTGCAGCAGGATCCGGAAAGAGCGGATGCCGGTGATGAAATCCACGCTGCCGACCATGTCACGGATCCGGTTAAGGATCCGGCTGAATTCAAATAAGAATTCGGTTTCAAGAACAAGCTCATTACTGCTTCTTTTGGAAGAAAGGAGCACCAGCTTTAACTTTTCACACAAGGTCTCGATGCTGGTAAGCGCGTCGTTAATAGAGTTCCAGTTGCCAAATAAAAAGCCGATCTTCTCAAACTGTTCTTCGAAATAACGTTGCAGCGTATCGTGACTGAAGTAGCTGACATTGTGCTCTACGATGCGTTGCACGACTTTGTGAACACGGGTAGTACTATTCAGTAAGCGGTTGAAATAAGGATTGTAGAACAATTTTACCAGGTCCTTGTAATAAAATGCTGATTGAACGGAGGAGCTTTTGGAGCGGTTGATGTGCAGGTTCAGTAATTGTTCCACGAAATCATAAATACTGGTAAGCCGCAATGGAAATTCCAGGGTAACGTTCACCGCATCGATCTCTTCAGGTAATGCGCTTAATACGGGAAAAAGCAGCGACTCATCTGCCAGCACCACAGCCATGCTATCCGGCCGCGCCCCCGCATGGATCAGCTCACCCAGCTTTTGCGATGCGGCTACTGCCTGTGCCATATTTTTTGGAACGCCGATGATCTCTATATTTTTTGCGCCTTCAGAAAGATCATTGCTGATGAAATTTTTTGTGGCCAGCAGCTCATTGCTCAAATGCTTGCGAAGGAATTTTCCCGCTTCCTGTAGCTTATCCCCGAAATAATAGTTGTCGATGTCCCAGAGGATGTCGGCTTTATTTTCTTTCACAAGTTCCGAAAAAATGAGCTCTTCCGATTTGTTCAGGGCGTTAAAGCCGCAAAAGACGAACTGAGCATAACGATGCGTGAATTCAGAATGCTGGAGATTTTCCACGGCAAGTCTGTAACTCATCCCCTGGTAAGCAAGGTTCTGCTGCAATAATTGCCCGGTGAACACTTCGTAGATATCACCCATCACGTACATGAAATTGACGTAGTTTTTCTGAAAATCGCTCAGCTCGATCTCTGCCAGGCTCCAGTTCTCAATTACTTTAACGTCGCGAAGGTTGCCGAACATATCCTTTGCATTCACCAGGTAGCGATCGGCTTCATTAAAATCATGAAGCATGATATTTCCCCATTTCACAAAGGATTCAAAGGGTTCTGCCTTTTCCTTCAGCACATCGCGGTATGCTTTATAGAGTTCGGTGATAAGGGTAATGCTATCGGCTGTAGGAATACCGGCCAGTTCCGTAATAAACTCTTCAGCGGCCACTATATGCGGCAGCCATATTGTTTTGTTGTATACCTTTGCAAGGTGCTGCTTCAGAAACAGGGCCCCGCGCTTATTTGGTAGTACCAGGCAAAGCCGGTCAATTCCGTCTCCGTAAGTAGTGTGCAGGTGCTGGGCGACCTTATATAAGAAAGCTTCCGTCAAAATTAAAGATCAGGCAATGAATAACCCGATTGAAAGTATAAAATTTCCGCAATACAGAGCGTATAAGAATGGTAAAAGTTATTTTAAAATATTATCTGCTCTCGAGTTTGAAGAGATCCAGCTCATCGGCTCCAAAAAAATCGTGACAAGGCACAATGCGAAGATCCTTCCTGATCATAACTTTGTTTATGACCTGCTGCTGAATTATAGCGATTTTGCTGAAGAGGTCAGCGAAGAAACGTATGCTCAACTGGCCGGGGATCAATCATAAGCAATTTTGTATTGTACCTGGGTTTGCAATTTTCCATAGGAATAATCAGATTTGGTTATAAAAATAATTCTTCCCCTTGAATCATAGTTTACGGATTCTTTGGCTTTTGTTTCCATCCCATCATAGTGGATGATCAACCTGATCCGCTTTTCCTCATCATAATGGTACTTAGCGAAATACCGGCCCCTGTCTCTTTCAACAGATTCAATTCGTCCATCCGGAGTATAACTGTAAAGCGCATCGCCATTCGCCATCAGTAAGGTCTTCCGGTATACATTCACGTAGGGCGATTTCTCGCCTATATGTGTGCGTGCGATAAAATTCCCGGTCGAATCAAAGAGATAGGAATAACACTCGTTCCCGTTGGTGGTTGGGCTGCATTCATTTACACGCAGATCAGCATAGGAATAAATATGTTCCCGCGGTTTTTTTTCGTTCTCATAATCTACATAGCGTGTAATAAAGCCGTTCTTATTATACGAATAGGTATGATAGGCGACCAATTTATCATTTTGCAGCAGCTCGATTTTTTTGAGCTTTTCTTTTTCATAATAATAAGTTGTTAAGCTCCGGGGCTTGCCTTCTTCTGAAAAGTCGGATTCTATTTTAGAGATCAGTGAGTCGCTCGAATAGGTTAAAAAACGGTTCGCTTTAAAAGAAGTATCCGAAACGAAATTCTGCCTGTAGTATACTTTCACTGTTCTTTTGTTTTTAGTGTTCGCAAACCAGGAAAATAAATATTCGTCATATAAAAAATTAATTTCCCGGGTATAGATCATCAGTTCTTTGTTTACAGTTTCTGGTTTCAATCTTTCATAGAATTTTATTCTTCTCTTATTTTCTGTCCAGGGAAGATAACGATGAAGGCTGTCCTCGTTTATATACAGGAGGAATGAAAGGCCTTTTGTGTAGGTGGTATTTGAGGAATTTTTCATGACCATGAAATTCATCGCGTTCACGTCGAATACAAGATCGATCAGATTTATTTTTTCTTTCAGGTAAGGAAATGTTTTTGGAGGAAGCTGGTCAGCCTGATTTTTATTTACCGGATCTTCACTTTCATCCCCGGTATTTTCCTCTTCTTCTTCCTCCTCATCATCATCATCATCAGTGGTGTTCACAAGTGGAATTACCCTGTTTTTTTCCCTTGTCAGCAGGTCTGTAAACTTTGTGCGCAGGTTGAGCGGACACAGATCAATTAAACTGCAGAGCTTCCCATTCGTGACGTTAACATAGAACGTTTGAAACATGGATACATATTCCGAAATGCCGCTGTATTTCTGGTTGATCTTGTAATTTGATTGCAGCCGGATACAAACAAGGTTATTGTAAAAGGAGAGTACTTTACTGTCAATGCTCTCAAGTACTGCACTCTGTTCGATCAGCATTTTCCTGTCATATTCGCTTATTTCCTTCCCGAATTTTGAATACTTCACATAATTGGCGATTGCCTGTTGCATGTGCTCCTTCAGTCGCTTTTTATAATCCGGATCCGTTAAAAAGTTCCTGATGAAATTTTTCATGTTCGCATTTGCCGCCGTATTGTTTTGAATGACCGGGATCCCAAGGTCAACATCTTCAAAAGGGTTAAGACTATTGGCTTTCTCACTCAGCGTTATGATATGGTAGCTGATGGTTTGGTTTGTTACAGGATCGGTCAGCCCGTTATCGGAAAAGCTTCGCTGGTAAGCTAAAAGCAGAATAAGGATCAGGGTATGGTTGAATATGCTCATTTACCTTTCATTTTGATCAGAAAAGAAATAATGAATTTACCGGGTTCTTTTTTATAGGCGAAAAGAGTAGCTTTATTCAGTAAAGATCCGATAAGCTCAATCACTTTTTCTTGGGTAAGCTCTTTTCCGCTTACAACATAGGTCCGGTTCTCTCCCACGTTTTTTTCGTCCAGGATAATTTCGCCCGCGAAAGCAGTTGAATTGATGAGCACATGGCTGAGGGGAAATGACAGATCCTTGTTGTCATAAGATGATAAAGAGCCCTCTCCATTATAGATCCCCGTGAAATTTGTTTTGACCAGCACTTTATTCTTCTTCAGGAATTCTTCCTGGATATAATCAGGGTAGTCCGAAGATTGCCGGATACAGGGCGTAAAAGAAGACAGGTTGATCAGCGCTTTGGTATTGGTTAACAGAGAAGGAGTGAAGCATACGGAAGTAGGTTTATTCAATTCAATTCCCGTTTTCGTATATTCCATGTAAGCAACTTTAAACCAGGATTCCGTTTCTTTCACCAAAGGATTTTGAGGGCTAAGTAATTTCCCGGAAAATTTAAAACTAAGCATTTCCGGGTTTATTTCCATCCTGGTTTCATTGGGTTGTCTTGCGGATACATTTATGCTAACAGGTATTCTTGAGTAATCCTGGAATTTAGAACAGGGATTTATTGTCAGCTTCAGGCCGTTACTGTCGGGTATGCCGGTTACTATTTCACTGAAGGAAATAACGTCAAGACTGACGGACCTGTTACTGCCATCCCTGCTGGCATCCGTCTGGTAATTCATATAAAATAGCTTGCCGAGGTATTTTGTTATGGGCTGATGAAAACCGAACTGCCAGATCCCTGCCCTAGTTATATCCATCAGGTCGGAGATCATGGGCGCAAAACCGATCTTGCGTTGATCTGTTTTGCAATTGCATATATTAATTTCATCCTGTGTTTTCTTTGTGCCTGATGCATAGTTATCTGTTTTTGTTTTAACACCCGTACTATCATACATTTTCCACTCGCCGGTTTTATTGTCGGCCTCGTATGTACCTTCAGCCCGGAGTTTACCATTGGGCCAGTAATAAATGTAAGGACCATCCAGCTTATTGTCTTTGTAATTTGCCTTGAGCTGGAAGTTCCCGTTCTCATATCCCATAATGCGGGCGCCCTGCTTGTTCCCAAGACTATCGATCGTGTATTCCTCGGCGAGGTTACCTTTCTCCCAGAATCTTTTTACCAACCCGGTTTCAGTTCCATCCTTCATCATTTTACTGTAGTGAAGCTTTCCGTTCGGATGATATTCCGTTTGCATCCCATGAAGCTTTCCATTTTTGTAATTGTAAGCTGATTTAAGGTGTTTACTGAATTTCCCTTTGTACTCCGCGCCGTAATATTCTTTTTTAAACAGGTATTTTTTATCGTAATCAGATTTTTCGGTTGGCTTTTCGTATTGGTAATAATTTAGAGTGTCTCCGCTCAGGGAGTATTCTATCCAGGTTCCACATAATTTTCCCTGGCAGTAATAACCCGATTCTTTTACTATCCCATTTTCCATGAATCGTTTGAAGGGCCCGTCTGGCAAGCCTTCGCTCAAACTAAATTCAATCATGGGTTTGCCGGAGTAATAATAGGCGCGAAGGAGCTTATCCGGTTTTCCATTTGTAATGAAGGCTTCTATTTTGACTTTAGTATCATCGTAAGTTGAAAAGGTTCTCCCTTCGGTATTTCCGATGTCAATTTTTCTTTTTGTGCTTTTTGAGAGGGATGCGTACAAGGTATTGAGAAAATCAGCGTCAATGACGGTATCTTGTTGAACATTGGGATTGTTATTCTTGTAGCTAAAGCTGTTGTAAAATGTTCCGTCCGATAGCCAGTTCAACTGGTAGAACCCATAATTTTCAAAACGTTTCAGCTTACCATTCTCGAACCATTCAACGTATTGCATCCCGGTTGTTCTATAACCGCTGCTGAAAAAAATATTTTCTGACCTCAGTGCCCCGCTGTTGTAAAAAGTCGTTTCTATTCCGATATCGCTACTGATGCGGTAATCCCTGTATACCATAAGTCCGCTGTCGTTGTATTCTTTTTTTATCTTAGGCATATTTGAGCCGTCATAAAATTCCCTTTTTAAAATTCCGCTCTCGTAGTATTCGGATAAAAGTTCAAACTTCTGTGCGGTTACATCCTTAGCCGGATCATATTTAGCCAGTGACCTTCTTTCTGTCTTTCCGTTCTGGTAATATTCTGTTTTGTAGACAAGTGAGTCGCGGATCGATGTTTCACCTGAAATGATGCCATTTTCATAATAAGTGACCGAATTTATACAATGACCGTCTCGATAAAGCAATTCATTGGAAATGGCCCCGCCGGGATAATAGACAATGCTCTTTCCATCCATGAGAGAAGTGTCTTTTGAATTCAGTTTTACCGTTTTATAATGAGCCATCCTGATCAGCTTACCGGTGGTTGAATTGTAAGCTTTATAATCATTGATGAGGTAATCATCTTTGTATTCCGCATCCAGGGTCAGCTTTCCATTGTTAAACTCCTGCCATTTGCCTCGCTTTTTCCGGTTCTTATAAAAACCTTTTACCGTTGGGTTACCATTCTCGTCGTATTTTAAATAAGGACCCGTGTAAAATGCTCTGTAATATTTTTTTAAAGAATCATAAACGATCTCAATTGTATTATCCTCGCTTGGTTTGCCGGTTTGAAAATAAGCCAGCTGACGACCGGCCCTGGCATCATTTACGTAATCATTTTCAGATTTTAATTTCCCATTCTCATACCATTCTTTAAACGCACCATTCTTCTTTCCCTTCAGGTAATTTTCTTCTGTTTTACGATAACCGCTTTCGTACCAGGAGCGGGATCTTCCGTTTTTAACAGACGTGAATTGTTTTGGTGTTTTTTTTCCTGATGATAAGGTATCATAATAACATTCAAAGCTTAATTTCCCTGATTTGTAATACATTTCACTTTTCCCGGTCTTATATCCGCCGGAATAATTTTCTTTAAGCAATACCGTTCCCAGCTCGGAATATTTTGTCATTACACCATTCAATGTATCATTAATGAACCTGCTGTTGAGCTTTAAAACCCCTTTAGTATCATATATTTTAGAAGATCCGTTTTTAAGACCCTGTTTGTACTCCGTTTCTTCAATAAGGACGCCATTATTATACTTTTTGATTATTCCATGCAGCTTGTCATTCAGAAAGCTTTCCTGGCTTTCAACTTTATTCTGGTAAGTGTATCTGGTAATTGTTTTAAGTCCCTTCCTGGTTTTCGTAATGGATTGAACGTTCCGGGAATTCGGA
>JBJMLS010000311.1:0-29712 GCA_045805185.1 Bacteroidia bacterium
CCGGAAATGAGAAAAAAAATCCCTATGGGCTCCTGGTATCTTATTTTAATCGCAGCTGTTTTAAACATAACATCCTGTAAGAGTAAAAAAGAGGCAACAGTCGCTTCCGGATCAGAACCGGAACAGGCGGTAAAAGCAAAAACGCTGAGCGATGATGATAAATTGAAGTTCCAAAGCACGTACTATAACGCCTGTAAGGAAAAGATAAAGGGTAATATTGAGATTGCCGAAACATTATTTAAAGAATGCCTGAAGCTTGATCCTCAAAGCGCCGCTGCCAAATACGAACTGGCGAGTATTTACCGATTCGGCGGACTGTATGACCAATCCCTCAAATTCGCCCGCGAAGCTGCGATCAGTCAGCCAAAGAACGAGTGGTTCCAGTTATTGTACATCGAATGCCTTCATAACAAGCGGATGTATAATGAAGCGGCAGAGGTTTATGAAAAGCTCATCAGGACATTTCCAAACCGACCTGACTTCTATGAGGAACTTGCCACTGAATCCATTTATGCGGGTAAATACGACAAGGCCCTGAAAGCTTATGATGACCTGGAAAAAAAATTCGGGCCAAGCGATGAGGTGACATTAGGTAAAATCAAATTATTGAAGCAACAAAAAAAATGGGGCGAAGCGGAAAGCGAGATGAAGAAACTTATCCGCAACAATCCAAAGGAGGCGCAGTATTATTCTTACCTCGCTGATATCTACCAGGAAACCAATCAACCGGAAAAAGCATTTCAAACTTACCAGGAGATCCTGAAAACGGACCCCGACAATCCTTACATTCACCTTGCACTTGCCGACTATTACCGTTCACTGAAAAAAGATGACGACTTTTTTAAAGAGGTGAAAATTGCCTTTGCCAGCGAAGAGCTCGACATCGACAGCAAGGTGAAGATCCTGATCTCGTATTATAACCTTACCGAACAGTTTCCTCAATACAAGTCGCAGGCCTACGAGCTGTGCGAGCTTCTCGTGAAAATACATCCTAAGGAGGCTAAATCACACAGCGTCTACGCCGATTTCCTGTACAGGGATAAAAAATTACCCGAAGCGCGTAAAGAACTGGAACAGGTGATCGAATTTGACAAAGGGAAATTTGTTGTATGGAAACAATTGCTGGTCTGTGAAATGGAGCTGGGCGATTACTCGACCCTTCAAAAGCACAGCGCGGAAGTGATCGATCTTTTTCCCAACCAGCCCGAACCCTATTACCTGAACGGGATCGCGAACCTTAAGCTTAAAAATTACAAAGACGCTATACAATCGCTGAAAGACGGACAGGAATTTGTTTACGAAAATGAGCCCCTTCAATCCCAGTTCCTTGCCACGCTTGGCGAAACATATAACGCGGTAAAAGATTATGAAAAATCGGACAAGGCTTTTGACGAAGCGCTTACTATCGACAAGGATAATATTGGGGTCATGAACAATTACGCATATTACCTTTCCCTGCGCAAGGATAAGCTGGATTATGCCGCCAAATTGTCCAAGCGAAGCATCGAGCTGCAGCCAAACAGCGTTTCTTATATGGATACTTATGGTTGGATCCTCTACCAGCAGGGAAACTACCAGGAAGCGGGAACATGGATAGAAAAAGCATTGCAGGGCGGAGGCGAAAAACGTCCGGCCATTCTTGAACACTATGGAGATATTCTTTACAAATTGAATGAAAAGACAAAAGCATTGGAATATTGGCAAAAGGCAAAGGACAACGGTGGAAATTCCGATTCCCTGAACAAAAAAATAGCAGATAAGAAATTGTATGATTAATTCTTGCTTCAAAAATAAACACTGTAATTCTCAGACTACCCGAATGGCCGGGCCGGATCTGAGGTTCTTATCCCTCCTCATATTTTGCTCTTTCTTCTTCTTCACCGCCTGCAAAAGCAAACAGAAAATAAAGAAGCCAGACGAAAATGCAAATCAAAACCTTCCCGATTCGTTAAATGACAAGTGTCACCTCGATTATAAGAATGGAAGAGCCCTTACCAAACTCGTTAAGGAAAATGAATTAGACTTTACTTACGCCAATTCTAAATTTAGCTGCGACCTGAGCATTGACAATGAGGATCACAGTTTCAGCGTGAGCGTACGCTGCCGTAAGGATAGCATGATCTGGATGTCGATCTCCAAACTTGGGATAGATGCCGCGCGTGTTCTTATTACAAAAGATTCAGTAAAGTTTACCATGGGGCTGACAGAAAAAAAATACTTTAAGGGAGACTTCAGCTACATTAATCAATTACTCCATGCAGATCTTGATTACGATATGATCCAGGCTTTGCTTTTTGGGAACAGCGCTCAATTTTACGACGAGGAAGATCGCTTGAATCCCGGAAAAGATCGAAATAATTGCCAATACCTTTTAAGCACCACGCGAAAAAAACATGCGCTTCGCATTAACAACGGCGTTGAGCAGCCTAAAGAAAGCTATCAGACGATGTGGATCAGTCCGAACAGCTTTAAAATTACCCAGCTTGAATTCAACGATGTGGATGCTAAACGTAAGTTCAATGCCTGCTACGAAGACTTTAAACCGGTGGACAGGTATACCGCAGCCTATAAATTATTGTATACGATCACTGCTGAAAAGATCATCAAAGCCGATGTAAAATACAGTAAGATCACTATCAACGAGGTCCAGAAATTTCCTTTTACTATCCCATCAAGCTATGAACCTATTGAGTTTAAAAAACAGCAATAGAATAGTTCTTGTTACATCTTTCCTGCTGTTCGCATTCGCGTTCAGTGTATCGCCTGTTCGTGCACAGCCAAAGCAGAATAATAAAAAGGACCTGGAGCAAAAAAAGAAAAAGATCAAAGATGAGATCAACAACATCAATGACCTGCTTCATGAAACCCGGAAAGACAAAAAACAATCACTGGGCGCCGTGCTGATGCTCAACAAAAAGATAAGCGCGCGTGAAGAACTGATCGCGACCATAAGTTCAGAGATCCGCGTAATTAATAACCAGGTTGGAGAAAACCAGAAGCAGATCGACGACCTGAAGAGAAACCTGGAAAAACTGAAGAAAGAATATGCGAAAATGATCTATTTCGCATACCGGAACAAAGATTCATACAATAAGCTCATGTTCCTTTTTGCTGCCGGCGATTTCAACCAGGCTTACCAGCGTTTGAAATACTTCCAGCAATACAATGAGTACCGCAAGACGCAGGCGGTGGCCATCACTAAAACCCAGGTAGAGATCGCCGATAAGATCAACGAACTCGAGGAGAAAAAAAGAGATAAAAAGCAATTGCTCAGCAGCGAGGAACAGGAAAAAATGAACCTCGGAAAAGAAAAAGCGGAACAGGAAGATGTGCTGGTGAAATTGCAGGATAAGGAAAAGCAGCTGAAAGACGAGCTCGAACAGAAAAAACGCGACGCGGAGAACCTGACAGCCGCCATTAAAAAACTGATCCAGGAAGAGATCAGGCGCCAGGAGGAAGAAGAAAAGAAAAAATTAATTGCGCTGAATAAGAAAAAGGAAGAGAAGAAAAAGAAAAAAGCCACCAACACTACTTCCAACAAAACGGAAGAGCCCGTTTTTGTTCCGGAGCTAACTAAAGAAGCAGAACAACTCTCCAGCGATTTCGCTGCGAACAAAGGCAGATTACCCTGGCCGGTAGTGAAAGGTGTGATCACAGAGAATTTTGGGGAACACGAGCATCCGACCATTAAAGGATTCATTGAGAACAACACCAGCGTTGGAATTACAACCAGTAAAGGCTCAAGCGCGCGCGCCGTATTTGGCGGCGAGGTAACAGGCGTCGCGAGTGTACCCGGCGCCGGGAAGATCATCATTATCCGTCATGGAGAATACCTCAGCGTTTATTCTAATCTGAGCGAGGTACTGGTAAAGACCGGGGATAAAATTTCTATCAAGCAGAACATCGGAAACATCTCCTACAACGATGACGATGACAAGACCACCGTTAACCTGCAGATCTGGAAGGGACAGAAGATCCTGAACCCGGAGGACTGGTTGTATAAATAAGCACTTACTGCAACCTGCTCAGCTTCTCGATCACCAGTTCGTATACTTTTTTGAACTCTTCCGGGTGCCGCGAATAAAACGCAATGCTGCTGTCGTAATCCCTGCGCGAGATATTGTGTTGCCTGTAAATATTAAAGCGAAGTGAATCCGTTGCATTGGCTGCATTGAAGCGACTTACATTGATCCCGGCTTCCATAACGGAGAGATCGCAAAGCACAGCCGCCATTTTTTCTTTGGGCAAAACATCCTTTGGAACCTGTACAATTACTTCCGGTTGGGAACAGGAAACTGTGATCCAAACCATTATTAATACAAGAAGAGCCTGCCTAACCATCATCTAAAATTACTTATTATTTTTAATTTTACTCCTGTATCTTAAATTGTTTGTTTTGCGCACTCTGGGGCAATATGGCATTTCTGCATATTATTTCTAATAATATTTGGCCCCGCTGGGCCACTTAGAGTACTAAGGTATAATAATTGTCCTCTGACTCCTCGTAGAAGCAAAATTATTGTCTTTAATTTTACTTTCTTCCATCTTAAATTGTTTGTTTTGCCCGCTCCGGGCATAAAATATTTTTCGCGTATTGTTCTAATAATGTTTGGTCCCGGCGGGACCACTTAGAATATTTAAGATACGATTATCTGATGTTCATTTATTGTTCCAATAATGCTGGTCTAATTGGATCGTGAACATTTTATTTGAAAATTAACACAAGCCCCTTAAGGTCTCCCGACTCCGAGAGGAGCAAAACAAATTCTGTTCTTGAAAGGCGCCAAACAAAAAAGCGATCCTAAGATCGCTTTTAAGTATATATAAAAACTCAGTTCTTATTTCTTCTTTGCGGGCGCTGTCATCTTATCTTTTGGAATCAGGTAAACGCGGGTAAGATCGCGGTACTCCATTGCGTTAGCAGGGAAGTTACGTACATTCTTCTGCATCAGCCTGTCGTTCTCATCATAGAAGATCGGCATAAAGGCAGCTTCATCAAGCAGGATCTGATCAGCTTCTTTGAACATTGCAAAACGTTTTGCCATATCCGGCTCTTTCATTGCGGCTTCCAATTTCGCATCAAAAGCATCATTCTTAAAACGCGAAGTATTGGTAAATGATTTTTCAGCAGGATTCGCAGGAACTAATTTGCCATAGAATAAGGTTAAGAAGGTAGAAGGGTCCGGATAATCAGCGCTCCATGCTGTACGGAAGAAATCAAGTTTACCGCTCTGGTAAGCATCGATTTGCTCGGCAAATGGAACGACGTTGATCTCAACATCGACGCCGATATTTTCCTTCAGCATTTTCTGGGCCACTTCAGCGATTTGCTGGTTCCGTTCTCCGCCACCGCTATTGATGGTAAGCGTAACTTTAGGAAAACCTTTTCCTTCCGGGTATCCTGCCTTCTTCATATAATCTTTTGCTTTGGCAACATCCAGGTTAAATCCTTTCAAGCCATCGAAATCGTATCCTGCTTTTTTGAAAGCCTCCACAGGAGGAACACAGCCGTAAATACCTGGTACGCCTTCGCCCTGCAGGGTAAAATTCACGATCTTTTCACGATCAACCGCATAGTTGAAGGCCATGCGCACTTCTTTTTTATTGAAGACTGCGCCCGGGAAATACAAACCATAATAATTTGTAGATAAAGCAGGGGTTGATTGAATATCAAAATCGGTTTTACGCGCTTGTGCATTCTCGTAACTTCCCATGATCTCTTTGTACATTTCAACAGGAATACGAAACACCATGTCCAGGTTTCCACGCTGGAATTCCAGCATCTCTGATTTTTTCTCTTTAATAAAAGTAAATTTTACTGCGTCCAGGTAAGGTAGACGATTACCGTACTCGTCCACGTTCCAGTAATTCTGATTCTTTTCCAGGATCACCACATCGCCCTCCTTAATTGTTTTCACCTGGAAAGGTCCTGTACCCACACATTTGCTGCGCATGTCTACACCGTATTTATCAAATGCTTCTTTTGGATAAACCCAGGCGCCGGGAGTAGTAAGTATGTTCAGGAATCCTGCGTAAGGGAAATTCAGGTTGATCTCCAGCGTTGAATCGTTAAGCGCCACAACACCTGAAACTCCTCCGGCAAGCGGTTTACCGGCCCTGGTAGATTCGTAATACTCGTTAGCGCCCTTAACTTTATCTTTGAATGATACTTCGAACCATGCATTTGTAGCGCTTGATTCACATAATTTATCGAAGCAATATTTAAAATCGGAAGCTTTTACTTCACGTCCTTTACCATTAGCAAAGCAGGGATCCGGATGAAAAGTAACGCCCGGACGTAAATGGAAGGTCCATACGGTTTGCTCAGGATTGCTTTCCCATTTGTAAGCTATGCCGGGAGTAATCGTAAGGTCAGCCTGGGATAATTTCACGAGGCCCTCGTAAACCTGATTCGCTACACGGTGTGAGATCACATCCACCACGGCAAGAGGGTACAGGTTTTTGAAATCTTCCAGCTCATTCATGCGGAAAACACCGCCATAATAAACGCCACCTTTAGCCTCTTCGGATTGCTTTTCGGTTTTAGGATCGGAGCAAGCCACAAGTGCGCCCGCTGCAATTACAGATAATATTAGTTTTTTCATACTCTATAGAAAATGTGCGTAGTAAATACGTGAACTGCAAAGATATTTAAAATATATATAAAAACTAATTTTTTTAGCAGCTCGAAATGGGGGATAATCTACTAAAAATCAATGTCTAATGAAACGGGACAATGGTCCGAATGCATGGCTTCGCTCAGTATTACCGAGCGTTTCAGGTTGTTTTGAAGATTGCCAGTAACGAGGTTATAATCGATGCGCCATCCCAGATTCTTTGCGCGCGAACCGGCTCTGTAGCTCCACCAGCTGTAATGGTGAGGCTCCTGGTTAAAGTGACGAAAGGAGTCCACAAAACCTGAATTGACAAAGCGCTCGAACCATTCCCTTTCCTCCGGAAGAAAGCCTGAGGTTTTAGCATTGGAAACAGGATTATGAATATCGATGTGCTTATGGCAAATGTTGTAATCCCCGCAAATGATCAGTTTTTCCCTGGTCTTTTTAAGCTCGTTCACATAGTCATGAAAATCGCTGAGCCATTTCATTTTGAATGCCTGGCGCTCATCGCCACTGCTTCCGCTGGGATGATACACGCTGAGCACGGAAATATCACCATAATCGGCACGCAACACACGGCCTTCATCATCATAGGCTTTTATTCCGCAACCGTAAACGACATTATCCGGTTTTAGCTTTGAAAAAATGGCCACGCCGCTGTAACCCTTCTTCTGCGCGGGATACCAGTAATGGTGATAACCCAGTTCCTCGAACTCAAGTACGCCTACCTGCGCGGGGTTTGCTTTGATCTCCTGAACGCATAAAATGTCTGGTTGGGCCGAGCGCATCCAATCGATAAGTCCTTTACCCATTGCAGCGCGGATCCCGTTAACGTTATAAGTGATTATTCGCATTTTTCCAATTGGAGAGTTAGGGAATTGATGAACTAGAGAATTTTTGAGGATACAAATTTAGGAAATCCACGGGCATTTCTCCGTTAAAAAATCACATTCTTACCATTTGATCGCCTGGTCGATTATTTTCTGAGGTGCAGAGGTATCGATGCGGCAGGCGCTGAGCTTAAGCTGCATGCTCAGGTGATCTTTCGATGACATTTTCAGAATCCTTACTGTTCCCTGGAGCTTTTTATACCAGCAGCGGTTCAGGTGAACAAATGTTGAGTAATCCAGGTGCAGGTTCTTCGTTTTCTCTATGTCATAAGTTTTTCCCGCTTTCAGCGAATCTTTGTTCAGCACCACAATATGAAGCAGCTTATCTGTTTCCAGATGAGAGATGGAATCAACGTGTACCATATCGTATTCGTAAACATATTCCAGGCATTTCGCATGGTCCCCGATAAAGATATCCGTATATACTTCTTCTCCACGAAGGATATACTTTTTTTCCGTTTCCTTTAAAGTAAACCCAAAAACTAAACACAGCAGTATAAATCCGGATAACCTCATCTTTTTTCTTATAGGAGATCCAAAAATAACATTTTGCATCCTTCTTCCCCGAATAATTTATCAAAAGTTAATTTCCTGTGCTTTTGCCGCGCCTTATTCCTATTGCCCCGACCTCAGCGGCTTTGACCTTTTTTCTAATGCACCCACAATTTCGTACCTTTAAAATCCGTTTAAAACCCTGTGCTGAAAAGGCTTTTCATACTCTTACCTGTTTTCCTGTTTTCAGCAGGCCTGCATGCTCAATTCAGCAGCGGGAGGATCAAAAAATTCAGCGCTTCGTCCGACACCTTAAAGCTGGATTCCCTCTCCCTGGTTCCTGGCTCCCTTTCCCTGAAATTAAAGAACGGACAGGTCCTTGATTCTACTTTCTATAAGGTTCTGCCTGCTAAAAAAGTTGTTGTACTGAATCGGAAAAAAATGCTGTCTTTCGGGATCCAGCGGGATAGCATGCAGGTAAAATATAAAGTCTTTCCCTTCGACTTTGAAAAGGAAACCTTTCATAAAGATGTTTCTAAATTGCAGAAGGACCTGAGCCTGGGTCAAAATCCATTTACCATCAATTACACGAACAGCAGCAGCACTTATAATCCTTCGGCCTTCCAGAATGACGGACTCAGCAAGAACGGGAGCGTATCGCGCGGGATCTCCTTTGGCAATAACCAGGATGTGGTGGTCAACTCGAATATGAATTTACAGGTATCAGGCAAGCTTACCAGGGACATAGATCTGGTGCTGGCGGCAACAGACAATAATATTCCTGTTCAACCCGACGGTAACACACAACAGTTGCAGGAATTCGATAAAGTGTACATTCAGCTCAACGATAAAAGCTCGAAATTGCTGGTAGGCGATTTCCAGATCAGCAGGCCCAATTCCTATTTCATGAATTTTTACAAACGAACGCAGGGATTATATTTCACCAATAATTACCAGACAGATCCCGGTAAGGAAAAGTCGCCGCTTCTGAAAACAAGCGTATCAGGCGCAGTTTCCCGCGGACGTTTTGCCCGGAACGTGATACAAGGCGTGGAGAATAACCAGGGTCCCTATCGTCTTCACGGCGCAGACAATGAGCTTTTCATTATTGTGCTTTCAGGAACAGAGAAGATCTATATTGATGGGAGACTGCTTACCCGTGGCCAGGAGAATGATTATGTGATCGATTACAACACATCTGAAATTACCTTTACGGCGAAACAGCTCATCACAAAGGACAGACGCATTGAAGCAGAGTTCCAATATGCAGAACGCAATTACGCCCGCTCGCTTTATTTTGTCGGAGAAGAATTCCAGAGTGAAAATTTAAGACTGAGCTTTAATTATTATTCCGAGCAGGACAATAAGAATAAAACACTGCAGCAAAGCCTTACCAATTCCGAAAAATTAAAGCTTACCCAAATAGGCGACACACTCAGCAGCGCAGTTACCAACGGGGCGAGTATTACCGAGTTCAATACCACAGAGGTCTTTTACAGGAAGCTTGATTCTGTGACTGCAAGCGGAACTTATACTATTTATCTTTACTCCACCGCGCCTGACACAGCCTATCGCGTACGCTTCAGCTATGTGGGTGAAGGAAGCGGAAATTACAAACAGGTGCAAAGTTCAGCCAATGGAAAAGTATACCAGTGGTTTGAACCTCTTGGCGGGATCCGCCAGGGAAATTACGAGCCGGTTACACTTCTTGTTACTCCCAAAAAAAAGCAAATGCTCACCGCAGGAGGTGAATACAAATTCAACTCCAGTCAAAGCCTGCTTTTTGAAGCGGCCTATACCAATAATGACCTCAACACTTTCTCCACTATTGATACCCGGGACGATGAAGCCGGGGGCGGAAAAATAAATTACTTTGGAAAAAGCAGACTGAATAGACGCGCTGACAGTTCTGCCAGAATAAGTTCGCCCCTCCTCTTCACCTATGGTACGGGATATGAATTTGTACAGAAAAATTTCACGCAGATCGAGCGCTTCCGCAGCGTGGAATTCACCCGCGACTGGAACAGGAAGAATGACAGCATTAAAAACGACCAGCACATCATTAGTGCAAGCGCCGGGATAGAAAAAGGAAACTTGTTCAAGAGCAATTATACGGTAAACGGCTTTGTGGAAGGCGAACAATATACCGGACACCGTCATTTGCTCACCAACGCCTTAAATACTAAGACGACCCGCGCTTTTTACAACGCTTCTTATTTGCAAACCGGAACAAGCTTTAATCAAACCGGATTCTACCGGCATAAATCAAAGGTCGCGCAACAGGTAAAACAATTGGTGTTTACATACCTTGACGAATATGAGAACAACCGTTTCAATTATAAAAGCCGCGACTCACTCTTATCGAACAGTTACAGCTTTTGGGAATGGGAAGGGAACATCAGCAACGCGGATACCACGGGAAATCGTTTTAAAGTGTTCTATAGAGAGCGCACAGACAACAGGGCTGCGAAGAACACACTGAAGCGGGCGGCTTATGCGCAGAGCGTTGGATTTTTCACTGACATCAACAGCATTAAGAACCATCCCATCCGCGCGACTTTTACCTATAGAAAACTCAACATCATTGACTCCACTCTTATCTTCAATAAGCCTGATAACACCCTGCTCAGCCGGATCGAATATTCCCCAAAGTTGTGGAAAGGATTCGTGCAGTCGAATGTATTTTATGAGATCGGTTACGGGCTGGAACAGAAAAGAGAATATTCATACATACAGGTTGCGGCGGGCCAGGGACAATACACCTGGAAGGATTATAACGGCAACGACATCAAGGAGCTGAATGAATTTGAGATTGCACAGTACAGCGACCAGGCCATTTACATTCGCGTATTCACTCCTACGAACACCTATATAAAAGCGGGACACGATCAGTTCAGCGGAAGCCTTTTTCTTCGTCCGGCAGTTTTCAAAAAAGAAAGCAGCAATGGCTTTACAAAATTCATGGCGCGTTTTGTTTCTCAAACCGCTTACCGTCTCGATAAAAAAACCACCAACACCAGCAATTTTAGTTTTAATCCCTTCGACCTCCGGGTAAATGACAGTCTTTTACTTTCTACCAATTACAGTTTCCGCCAGGCTTTGTTTTTCAACCAGAATTCTTCCGTTGCCGGCTTTGACTATACCTTCCAGAATAATAAAAGCAAACAGCTGCTTACCAACGGATTTGAAAGCCGCGAATTGCAAACCCATGAACTGCGCCTGCGCTGGAACCTCACTAAAGCATGGGGCTTGTTCGCCAACAATACCCTGGGACAAAAAACCGCTACCTCGCAATTTTTTAGCACGCGGAACTATGTAATTGCCTACCTGGAAACGGAGCCCAGGCTGAGCTTTCAACCCAATACGGCTTTCCGGATCAGTGCGGTGTATAAACATTCCGATAAGCGCAATGTACTGGAAGG
The DNA here is from genome assembly GCA_045805185.1 of Bacteroidia bacterium. Classification (GTDB taxonomy): domain Bacteria; phylum Bacteroidota; class Bacteroidia; order B-17B0; family Aurantibacillaceae; genus JAHEYF01. The sequence goes on from JBJMLS010000311.1 coordinate 11,422, forward strand.
GGGTTTCCAGAAAGCGATCCTGGATGATTATGCAGTGGAACTAAAGTTCAATAAATTGTCGAAAGGCAGTTTTAATATGCGCAGCGATTTCATCATCATTACCTATAACGATAATGTAAACACACCTTTGGCTTTTGAAATGCTGAATGCCTTAAAACCCGGTCAGAATTTAACCTGGAACATTGGTTACCAGCAGAACATTACGAGCAATATGCAGATCAGCATTACTTACGATGGAAGAAAAACTCCCGGGAATAAAGTCGTGCATATTGGCGGCGCGCAAGTGAGAGCGTTCTTTTAAAAGAACAAGCGCTTTACTCTACCACCAGCTTTTTAACCCTGCACTCTCCTTTTACATTTGTTATTCTGACAAAGTACAGTCCCGGAGGAATTCCCTCGAGGCTTATCGAATAATTGCTTTGTCCGCCGGGAATTTTTGAAGTTATTATGTTCTGCCCGGTTATAGTCACGAGGCTTACCGTTCCGTTCTCAACTCCTTCCGCAACAATGTTTACTTTTTGTTGCGCAGGATTGGGGTAAAGATTAAAGTCCATTGACGTAATAAGTGTATTCACTCCCGTCAGGTTCATGATCTTCGCGGCCGAGGTATCGGAGCCGCAATTGCCGTAAGTAACGATCACACGGATCGTATCGTTTTGCGTAACCGTATACGTTTGTGAAGTAGCCCCGCTAATGATCACATTGTTCGCCGTCCATTGATAAGCCGTTCCCTGTGTCGCGGTAAGTACATTTCCGTTTTGTGTAATTACAGGTTGTGGGACCTGGTTTACGTACACAGTAACCGTATCGCTTCCGTTGCAGCCACCTGTTGTTGAAGTTGAGGTAAGAACATAGGTAGTAGTAACGGTTGGCGTGGCCACAGTGCTCAACCCGGTTGTAGATGACAATCCGGCAGAGGGCGACCATTGGTAAGTATAGTTATTCGGGTTGAATAAATGAGCTGTTCCGAATTTAGTTACAGGTCGCTGTTTATAGCTAGCATTTATCGTGTTTGCGTTGCATACTGGAAACGCATTTGTGTGCAAAACTGAATACGAAAAATAAGGGGTGGCGGCATTTTCAATTATTGCGTTATTTGAGTAAAGCGATGGCGAAATCCAATCGTAACATATTTCTATAATGATATTACTTATACCATCCCAATTATAAGGCTGTATAAAGTCGTGGGTTTGCCATCCGGTAGAAGTGGTATAGTTTTGCGGTCCGTAAACGGTAACGAAGGGCGCCGTAACTGAAGCTACCGAAGAATTAATAGCAGGGACTGGACCGAGATCGATAGCATTGGTACAGGCGATCTTAATGGTGTAATTAGTAAACGTTGTATTCATCCCCATGGGAATATTTACTACTTTAAACGCAATATTACGGAGGCCACCGGCCGTTAGACCCGCTGCCTGCAGATCGGCTGCCGTGTATAGGATCTGGTATTTTTCGTTAGCGTAATAGTTTCCATAAACAGTGGGGTAGTCATAAGACAAATTTTGACTTGTGGCGGTTCCAACTGATGAAACTATTCCGTTATTGTAATTTCCGGTAACCAACTGGCAGGCGGGAAGCGTGAAACCCGATGTATCAATGGTAATAATTGTTGAATCGTTACCACACAAAACATTCGTGTTGTACGACAAGTTAACTGAATGCGAAGACGAGTTGATGGTAAATGTATTGCTATAGGTGCAGGATCCGGCAGTAGCAGTAACACTATAGATATCCGGAGCGAGGCTGGTAATCGGAATAGTAAGAGATGCGGAACTCAACATTGAGTAATAATATCCATTCGGACTGGTAACAGTATAATCATAAGTTGGGATAGCGGTTGTATTCAGCACTATTGTTGCCTGGCCACCACCTGCTGGACTAGAACAATTGTCCTGTAGATTTGTAGTGTATACCATCCCGATTTGTTGTTCAATAAAAAATAGTATTGAATCCCTGCATCCGGTTGTGGGATTCTGATAGCCAACTCTGTAACCCAGCCAGGTAGACGCCACCGGACTGCTAATACTTATATTCTGACCATGACCAATTACGGTATAAGGCGGATAGGCATCGTACCATGTAATGTTGGTTGCGCCTGACGCCGTGTTAAGCGTAACATCATTGCCGCAAACGCTCACCGTTTGTGTTGAATAATTAACCTGGAGCTGCATCAGTATTTTTAGCGAATCAATACATCCATTCGGATTTAAATAAGCAACCGTATAATTTGTATTTCCGGTGTTGGGTACTATTAAAGGATTTACGCCTGATGACCCTGCAACAGGACTAAGTGCTGAGTCATACCAAGTGTAGCCTGAACCAGGAGGAGCATTTACTACCATTGAATTTCCGCAAGAGAATTGCGTGGTAACTGTTAAGGTCGGAAACAAGGTATTTACAACTACGGTGGTATCTTTAAAACCGCAGGATGGCGATGATATGTGTACCGAATAGGTGCCCGCAGAAAGGTTGGTAAGTGTTGCACTATTAGCGGCGATCGAACCGAAAGGACCTGTCCACTGATAAGTATATCCGCCTGAACTTCCTGTTGCAACCACGGTTGCTGATCCTGTTGCGGTGCCCTGACAAGAGGGATAACTCGATGTGGAAAGAATAGTTACTGTTGTATTCTGAAGTGTAGTCGGAATATTTGTAGTACAAGTTGAAGCACTGCTGGTGGAAACAGTATAAACATCGCCAATGACCGGGTTCGAAATGAGAAGAGTATCATCAGTTGCTCCGCTTATAGGCGTCATGGAATTAGGTCCACACCATTGATATGACGAACACCCTGAAGGTGCAACACAATAAGCTAAGGATGATCCATTACAGAAGCTGAGCTCATTGTTTAATGACTGACAACCCGCGTCGATGTATGCGTAACACCAATGGCCTCCATATACGCAGTCTGCAGTTTGAAAATCGACTGTAATAACTTGCCCGATATAAGCTGACAGGTCTATTGAAGCTATGGCCCATGGCTTATAATAAATGGCATTATTGCTATTGCCTATAGGAGGCGGATCGAACCAGGCCCCACGATAAACCGACGCTTCTGTGAAGGCACTATTAGCTGCGGCCTGTGTGGCATTAACTGAATAGATGCAGGGCTGAACATTTCCTGCCTGGTCCCTTACGGACACCTGAAAAAATGCCTGCTCAGTTTGGGCATGACTTCCATCGAAAATAACCAACGCGTAAGAGTATGTGAATAATGCATTTTGGGAGGTAACGGCCATAGAATAAGAAAGCCTTTCCGTTTCATTATACATATTGTTGGCATTCCCCAAACGACAGGTACTTCCATTGGATGAAAGAGGTGTAATGGCGATAGCCGATAAATGTGTGGCAGGATCAACCGCTATTGAATCCCATCCGACACATAATGGAGGTGCATTAATTGTGGGAGGAATAGTCATGATTGTATGCCTATTTGGGAAAGGGCTCGCAATCCCAGGCCAAGCCGGTTGAGCAGGCACATTATTGCCGGGGGTCATAATGCCTGGCGCCCAGTTTGGAGTAAACATGTTCCATGGCGTGCCGGAAGAGTTTGTGTAGGTATCTCCAGTCCAGGTACTAAAATTCATATTCCCGAAATCCGCGTTGGGACAATAGCTGCTACTTTGGGCGGAGGGATTGAGAGCAAAAGGATCAGCAAACTGAATTGTCTTCAGTTCCCCTAAGGAAATTTGCTGAGAAACAATATACTGACGGCGGAGTGTTTCAAAATATTCTTTCTGTTCTGCAGGTTTCGTGGTTCTTTGTCTTGCTTTTTCTTTTGCTTCGGCCGCATTAAATCCTTCAAGTAATTTCGGATCATATTTTTCCAAATAAAGGGGATTCGAACCTTTGGATTCGAATTTTTTCTCATTTTGCTGACTATAGGAAAAAATCGTAAAGCAACAAATGAACATTAAAACTAACAGTTGGTTCTTTTTCATGTATATGGCAATATACCATCTAAATTAGTCTTTTTTCCCTGAATGGAGGAAACAACTTCCCTGAGTCTATTCTATAAGTACAAACGTATTGAAATCATTATTATCCGTATTTTTGCCGCATGGAAATTCTTACACCTGAACACTGGAAAGACTATGAACTGCTGGATTGCGGAGATTTTGAAAAATTGGAGCGTTTCGGCGATTTTGTAACCATACGACCGGAACCACAGGCTGTATGGAAAAAAACATGGAGCGATGCCGATTGGGAAAAACAGGCTCATGTGCGTTTCGTTCCGCGTTCCAGCTCTTCAGGCGACTGGGAAAAGTTAAAAAAGATGCCCGATCAGTGGCAAATCTCTTATCCCTTACAATTTAAATTTTCTGAACATAAGCATTTAACCTTTCGCTTAGGCCTGACTTCCTTCAAGCATGTGGGCGTTTTTCCTGAACAGGCTGTGAACTGGGACCTGATCCATTCTTCCTTGCGAACGATGAAAACAGAAAAACCAAAGTTTCTCAATCTCTTTGCCTATACAGGAGGCGCTTCCATTGCAGCAAAAGCCGCAGGAGCAGATGTTACACATGTGGACTCGATCAGACAGGTTGTTACCTGGGCAAATGAGAACATGAACCTTTCAAAATTGGATAATATCCGATGGATGGTGGACGATGCCTTGAAGTTTGTAAAAAAAGAAATGCGCCGTGGCAACAAATACCAGGGAATTGTCCTGGATCCTCCGGCATTCGGTCATGGACCCAATGGAGAAAAATGGAAGCTGGAAGATAATATTTCGGAAATGATGGAAAGCGTATTGCAGATCGTAGATGAAAAAGAACATCTTTTGATCCTTAATGCCTATTCACTTGGTTTCTCTGCTTTAATTACAGAAAATTTATTCGGCGGGTTTGCAAAGCAACATCAGTCCGGAATGAGTTGTGGTGAGTTGTATTTGCAGGCGAAATCTGGGATTAAATTGCCTTTGGGTGTTTGGGGAAGGCTTACAAAGATAAACTCCTGATGGTTTCGCGCAGAGGACACAAAGGCGCAGAGGTTGGATTAAAATATTGGGTGCCCGGGAGGCTTAAAAATTCCAATTGTTCCTGATCTACAGATCAACATGGTCCCATAGGAGCCTAAAAATATTATTAGAAAATATATATAACAGATCATGATGCTCCAGAGCGGGCAAAACAATAGAATATTATTATTGTAAGTGGGACAAAACATCCTCCGGCTTAATGGATCGTATGCAAACACAATCCTGTGTTTTTTTGCAATCAACACAGTTCTTATCCAACACCAGTGAGCTCGCCTGTTCTCCTATCGGCGCCCAGCGTTCGGGATGAATCGGACGCATAGGAGCGAAAAGACCAATGGCTTTTTTGCCCAATGCTGCTGCAATATGTAATGGGCCGGTGCTTGCCGCAACCATCCCATCGCAGGCATTAATGAATGCGATAAACTGCTGCAGGTTCATTTTTCCTGTGATATCAATTACGCGCGGATTATTTTTCAGCAGATCTTTTACCATTGCCCCTTCTTCTTTGGTTCCGGAGATAAATACTTTAAACTTATCTTCCGGAAGTAATTTGATGAGTCCATCGAAATTTTTCAGGCCCCACTCTCTTGCGCTTCCCTTTGATTTGGGATGCAAAATAATATTTTGTTTTTGCTTATCTATTAATTCCGCGAATTCAGGTTGAAGGGCCGGAACCCTCGTGAAACCATAATAGCTTTTGATTTGTTTCAGGTTGTAAGCGGGCTTTGCGCCTAGGAATTCGATGAGCTTTAAGTTCAATTGCGCCTCGTGTAATTCGGAATTCTTTCTCGACAATTTGATCAGCTTATTGCAATTGAACCAATGGTACAAACGGTTCGTTGTTCCTGCCCGTATTGGAATCTGCGTTTTTTTAAATAAGATCGCAAGGTCCTGCTTCGGGAAAACATGAACCGAACAATCGATCTCTTTTGATTTGAGAAATTGGATCTGCTCACTGATGCCGATCTTTTGCAGCTCATCATAGCTGATAAATTCATCCACATGCTCAGAAAGTGCAACAACGTCCCTGGTATAATCTTTCCCAAGAAAAAGGATCTTTACTTCGGGCATAATTTCTTTCAATACACCCGCCATCGGAAGCGTAAGCACCACATCACCTATACTGTCGGCGCGGCTGAGGAGTATTGTTCTGATCCTGTTCATTTATACAGCGCCCGCAGTTTTTTATACTTCAGATAGGTCGCATAAGCAGAGATCCTTGAAATAAGATAACCGGCTTTCCCATCCATAAAGCCAAGCTTCAACAAATAATGATCGATGAATTTGGCCACAGGGTTCACAATTAGTTTAAACACCGGGGCTTTCTTTCCCTCATTAAAATAAGCCTTAGCCGAAATGCCTGTAAAATATTCCACCTGCTTGTAATGATCCTCTACACTGTAATAACTGTAATGGAGGAGATCGCCATCAAGATATCCTGTTGTTTTATCACCGTCATACATTTCGTACTTGTCATGAGGATTGATCCCGGTCCAGGATCCTTTACGGCTATCCCACAACCGTAATTTTTTATCCGGGTACCAACCGCAATGCTTCACCCAGTGACCGCAATAACTGGTGAGCCGGTTCATGTAGTAACCGTCCTTCGTCCAGTTCTTTTTAACTTCCGCTATTGATTTGCAAAGCCTTTCATCCAGGGCCTCATCCGCGTCAAGCGATAATACGTGAGGAAATCTTGCCTGCGTGATCGCCCAGTTTTTTTGCTGGATGTGTCCTTCAAACGCGTGCTCCACAAATCGCGCTCCCTTAGCAACACTGATCTCTTTTGTTCTGTCCCTGCTAAAAGAATCAACCACAACAATATCATCCGCGATATCCTTTACAGAATCAAGGCAGCGCGCAATGTTCTTTTCTTCGTTATAGGTGATGATGACAACGGACAGCTGGGGCATATCCTGTAAAAATACGAAAATCTATACTTCGCAGGAAAACGGCTTTTTACTTTCTACCGGGACACTTCCTGCATCTGTCGCCCTTTTTATGCCGCTTGCAGCACTTTTCCTTTTTCTTACTGCAGCGACTCACAGGAAGCATTGAGCAATAATATTTGAGGGGGACAATCCATGCACAAAAATCATTCAATACCTGTGGTTGCCCAATACCCGGAAAAAGGTATTTTTGTAGCGCTCATGCAAAAGCCTTCAAGCATACTGCCTTTAAATTCTTGGAAACCCAAAGGCCAAGAAAACTTTATCATTGCCGGTCCTTGTGGCGCTGAAACAGAACAGCAGGTGATGCAAACAGCTGCCGGGATCGCGGCGTTGAACAAAGTAAGCGTCTTCCGTTCAGGGATCTGGAAGCCAAGGACGAGGCCCAATTCTTTTGAGGGAGTTGGAACCGTTGGCCTGCAATGGCTGCAACAGGTTAAAAAAGAATACGGATTATTGACCACTGTGGAGGTGGCCAATGCGCATCACACAGAAGAAGCATTAAAGTATGGCGTTGATATTTTATGGATCGGGGCGCGCACCACTGTTAATCCCTTTTCCGTACAGGAGATCGCGGACGTGTTAAAAGGAGTCGACGTCCCGGTAATGATCAAAAATCCTGTTCATGCGGACCTTCAATTGTGGATCGGAGCGATAGAACGCATTGCACAGGCAGGAATAGATAAGATCATTGCCATACACCGGGGTTTTCACACGGGGCAGAAAAGCAAGTTCCGCAATGTGCCTTTATGGGAGATCCCTATTGAGCTCAAGACAATTTTTCCGGAATTGCCGGTGATCTGCGACCCCAGTCATATTTCCGGACGACGCGACCTGATCAAAGATGTTGCTCAAAAAGCCATTGATCTTGGAATGGATGGCTTAATGATCGAGTCGCACAATAACCCACAGCAGGCACTAAGCGACGCACAGCAGCAACTTGTGCCAGCTGATCTTGGAGTATTACTTCGTGAACTGAACTTCCGGAAGACCTCTTCGCAAAACCAGGAGTTCATCAATGAGCTGCAGAATTTCAGGAACATAATTGATGAAATTGATGAAGAGCTGATCCGCGTTCTGAAGAAGCGCAGCGATATTATTACCAGGATCGGAGAATATAAGAAAGAACATCATGTAACGATCTTTCAGCTGGAACGCTGGAAAGAGATTCTGAGAACGCGCGCTGAATCTGCCGCACAAAAAGGCTTCCCGCCTGAGTTCACCGAAAAGCTCTGCCAGCTGCTGCACGAAGAATCTATCCGGATGCAAACGGAGATCATGAACAAAAAATAACCTTTCTTAATCTAGGTTAATTCACTGCTGACCTATACTTTTTTAAAAATTGCATTGGGGTTTCTCCCTCTTTTTTTCTGAAGAGCCTTGTAAAATAAGAAGGATCAAAATAGCCGAGCTCAGCCGCAACTTCTGCGATCGTATGCTCTGAATGGACGAGCATCCGTTTTGCCTCCAGCAATACGCGGTCTGAAATGAGATCTGTGGTCGTCTTATCCACAAGCAGTTTACAGATCCTGTTCAGGTGTTTTTCGCTTATGTTCAGTTGACCAGCGTACCAGGCCGGAGATTTTATTTTTTTAAAATGCTTTTCGACCAGGTCTTCCAGCCGCATTAATTTTCCGGCGTATTTTTCGGAGAGCTGATCTTCACGCGTCGCTGCCTGATAAAGACGGGCTGTTTCGATGTAAAGAAGATCCACCAATAAACTTATTTTCCGGAATTTCATTGGTCTGTCTGTTCGGTATTCCTCCAATATTTCCTGAAAGAAAACTTCTGTTTTTTTCCCGGCTTTTTTATTCAAATGAACCAGTGGCGAATTGTATACTGATGCAAAAAAGGGATAATCTTTAAGTTTCCCTGTCCTAAAGCTCAGTTCGTAGAATTCTGCGCTGTGAAAAAAAACATAGCCGTCAATATCTTCCGAAAGTTTCCAGTTATGAGTTTGTCCCGGCGACATCAGGAACAAGCTGCCCGGCTTAACCGGGTAAGTGGAAAAATCGATCTCGTGAGTTCCCTTTCCCTGCGTGAATAATACAACAAGAAAGAAATCATGTTTATGCGGCTCATGAATAAAATGATGGTCGCTCAGGTGAACCGGCAAGGTATTGGCGTAAAAGTCCCTGCCCTCTTCCACATGCAGGAACTCCTTTATCTTAAAAACGGGCAATGATTTTCCGGGCATAAACAAAAATAGTTAAAATGTCCGATCTGTCCTAGAAGAGGCGTAACAAGTCATAGCCAGGCAAAGGCTTTCTTCCGACCTTTGTACCATAATAAACACCTGATCATGAAAACTCCTTCCAGAATAAAATTGAAAAATGTCATTGCCGAAAAATGTCCAAAATGTGGTAAGGGACTTGTTTTTAACAAGCGCAAGCATTTTTTTCAAATCCCTGACATGAAGAATAAATGCGAGGTTTGCGGACATCATTTTGAACGTGAACCCGGATATTTTATTGGCGCCATGTACGTAAGTTACGGTTTGACGGTAGCTGAAGGAATTGCCGTTTTTCTTCTCGCCCGCTTCTTTTTTCCGGGAATAAAAGAACTCGTTGTGATCGGGATCATCATCTTTGTCATTCTTGCATTATCGGTTAAGAATTTCAAATTATCACGCATGATCTGGATGAACTTATTTCCAGGCTAAAAAAACCGACGTGTCATATATATGTCGCATTATAAGGAGCTCATTTCACCGCTCTCTTTTCCAAGAACCTCAAAACTGGTTGTTGCGCTTACCCCCTGCTCGTCAATAATCATGAGCCTATGCTTTCCAAGTGAAGGATTGATCTCCAACTGGTGAATATCCTGGGTTTCCCCGATGAAAATATCATCCAGGTGCCAGTATATCTTTGTAAAGCGGTTCCGGTGTGCTGCTTCAAAAACAGTCTTGCCTGTTTTGCCATCTAACAATACCGGAACATAGATCTTACTTTGGCGCTTCGGATAAACAAGCGTCATTGCCTTGTCAGAAGTTTTATTTCCGCAACCCGGTAAATACTCCGGAAGAGTTTTATAAGAAGGATTATTGAACTTATAGTATTTTTCCATGAGCGGGGGCAGTACAAACCAGGAAAGGTGCTTCATCTTATTCACATCTTCGCAATCGCCTTCCACCCGGTATTTCCCTTTGCGGTCGAGATGAATAGACTGGTGATACGGACAAGCCAATGTGCTTAAAGCAGTTTTTGGTATAAGTGTGCTGTCTGTTTTCTCACAAAGTTCCGTTGAACGGTGTCCGCTTAAACTACAAATACTTACGCGAACCATTTCTTTTTCCGGCATTCTGAACCAGGCGGATTTCGGCAACAAGGAAAATACATCAAAAAGCACCGGGGCCGCGGCTTTTACCCCTGTCAAGCCCGGTCTTCCCTCACCATCCGCATTACCTATCCACACTCCAACCACATAATCCTGTGTAATACCGATAGCCCAGGCATCGCGGTTCCCAAAGCTGGTTCCTGTTTTCCAGGCGATCTTCTGCGCGGAAGAAAAGGACCGCCAGCTGCCTTCTTCATCAGGACGGTTTACCTCCACCATTGCTTCAAATGTGCTCCATACCGAAGCGGCGCTGATATATGGAACAACCGTGTCGTGCCCGGCTTTTCTTTTTTTCTTTTTAAAGTCACTTTTTTGCGTGTAGAAAATGTCTTCGTTAAGCGATTGCTTATAGTTGGGGTATTGCTGAAGCGTTTTGCTCATCCTGCAGTATACTGATACCATGTCCCAGAGCTTCGCTTCAGCTCCACCGAGTATCAATGACAATCCGTACGTGTTGGCCGGACGATTAATCGTTGTATATCCCATCGCTTTGAGATCATGATGGAATTTCTCAACCCCGTATTGATTGAGCATACGTACAGCGGGAATGTTCAGCGAGCGCGCCAGGGCCCTGTTTGCGGGAACGGCGCCGTCGTAACTGAAGTTGAAATTCTTTGGAGAATAGCCGCCGATCTGGGTCGGAACATCCGGAACAAGCATGCGCGGCGTGATCTCGCCTTCATCCAGCATGCGCGCATAGAGCAATGGCTTAAGTGTGGAACCTGTACTCCTGGCTGCCTGTATTATATCCACATCATTTCCATTCTCGTCATTTTCTTCTTTGGTATTCCCGATGTAGGCCAGCACTTTTCCGGTTTTTGCAGACGCGATCAGTACTGCCCCATTATGAACATTATTTTCTTTCAGTACCTCATGGTGCATTGCCAGGATCTGCATAACTTTTTCCTGGAGGTTCTTGTCAACAGTTGTTTTGACCACTTTTCCTCTTTTTCCATCGGCAAGCGCTTTATCCAGCAAATGCACGGAACCTTGAGGCAGCGCCAATGGCTTTTCGGGCAAGGGCTCTGTTAAGGCAAGCGAATAGGTTGTCGCATCAATGATGCCTGTTTCTTTTAGCCGGGTCAGCAACCTGTTCCGCTTTTCCTGTAAGCGCCGGTGATTTTTACCCGGATAGATCAATCCCGGCGCATTGGGCAACACCGCGAGCGTAGCGCATTCGGACCAGGATAATTTATCCGGGCTCCTTCCGAAATAGCGCCAGGCCGCGGCTTCGAGCCCTACCACATTACTGCCGAAAGGAGCGTGAGCTGAGTACATGTTCAACAGTTGTGCTTTGGAATAAGAAAATTCCAACCGTGTTGCAACGATCATTTCGCTGATCTTCTCCAGTATGGTTCGTGGCGGGTTTTTCCGGTACAACCTTACCAGCTGCATGGTGATGGTACTTCCCCCGCTTACTATTTTACCTGAACTGATGTTCTGTTTAAGCGCCCGGCCAATTCCCCTCAGGCTCACGCCCCTGTGAAGAAAAAAATCCCTGTCCTCAAATTGTAAAAGGCAGATGGCAAATTTTACAGGGATCTTTTCTCCGGCCTCAAAGCGCCACTGGCCGTCCCCGGCTATGCGGGCCGCAAGGAGCTCTCCCTTGTTATCCAGCAGAACTGTTGAATTGGGGTCATTGAAAAGAGCAGAAGGGAGACAGGTGAGGTACAAGTATATGAAAGTGATGAATGGTATTAGTATTATTTTCGCGCAGAGACGCAGAGGCGCAGAGGCTAGAATAGAGAAGTACTTACGGACGTGATGAGTAACGTAAGATATGGCGCGCAGGAGAGTGCCATATCTTACATTTCGGTTTTTCTTCGTGTTCATGTACTTACTATTATGGAAATCATATTCGGATCAAATTTCCTGGTTCTTTCGTTCGGTTTTAAGGTATTTTATTATACGCTTTGAAAAGAAGGGAAAGCGTTTATTACCTTTGATTAAGTGAAAACCGGGCGATTTAACGAAATAAAATGGTACGAATGGCTGGTATTACCTGCAAACATACTCCTGGCCGCTTCTTATGGAATTACCCTCGTATTAGGTGTTCTTCAATTCACGGAAACCAGCAGCCCGTTTATTCCTGATTATGTTCCACTAATGGTCCTTTTACCCCAGACTATTTTGTTGCTTGTGCAGCTCGCGGTATTATCCGGAATTACATTAAGGATGCTTCAAAAAAAAACCGCATGGTTCTTCCTCCACCTTGGGGGCTTAGCTAACTTCGGCATATACGCCACTCTAATGCTTGGGGTTATAGAAGTTCAGCTTGAACGCGGCGGCATGGATCTTAAATCCTCGCTTATTTTTATAAGCGTTTTCTTTGCATTGCTAGGCGTGCCTGCGCTACTTTATTCGCCCCATTACCGGGCTAAATTCAGTCCCGGAAAATGGACGGTTATATTCTCATCGATTTTGGCTTTACTTTTAATTTTCATCAATAGATTCTCGCATGAACTCATTTCGGCTTTCTTATACTAAAAAACGATGAGGCAAATTCTGAACTTTTCTTTTTTGTTTTTCTTCTTCCTGTTCGGAAACCTATTTTCCCAGCAATTCAATTTTCACAATTATTCCGTGCGGGAGGGAATTGCGCAATCGCAGGTATACGCCTTGCTGCAGGATAGCCGTGGTTATTTGTGGATGGGAACCCGGGGCGGAGGTATTACCCGGTACGATGGGAATGGCTTTAAAACTTATTCCGTTAAAGACGGGCTGATCAACAATTATGTATTCTGCATTAAAGAAGATAAAAACCATAATCTTCTGATCGGAACAAATAATGGGCTATCTGTATACAATGGAATCAGCTTTACCAACTATTCCCCGTCAAGCGACAGCATGGTATGGGTGCAGAATATTGTAAGCGATAAGGATGGTCTAATGTGGCTGGCAACAAATTACGGTATCATCACTTTCGATGGAAAAAAATTCAGTAATTTTTCCCGGCAGCATAATGATCTCCGGACAACGATCTATACACTTTACATTGACAAGCAGCAAAACATCTGGGCCGGACATAGTTCGGGTATTGCAAAAATAGACAGGCAGGGAAACATCAGGCACTTCACTGAAAAGGAAGGCTTCAAAAGAAACTCGGTCTCTTGCTTTACCGAAGACAGGAAAGGGAATTTGTGGATAGGCACAACAGGTGACGGAGCTTATGTTTATGATGGCAACAATTTTCACCGGGTCGATTTTCAACTGGAGCTTTATAAAAAAACAATACTGGACATTTATTCCGACTATGATGGAAATATATGGCTCAGCACACTCAGTGACGGGGTATGCAAATACACGCTTACCGGCGGAACATTTTCATGGCTCAGCGAAAAGGACGGGCTCGCGAATAACCATGTGCGTTGCGTGATCCGCGACAATTGCGGCAACTATTGGTTTGGTACCTCCGGCGGCGGAGTGAGCAATTATTTCGGGCAGCAGTTTACGCACTATGATAAATACAACGGGCTCAGCGGTAATTTTACATATTCGGTCTTTAAGGATAGCAGGGGAAGAATTTGGTGCGGGGCCTCGGATAAGGGCGTCTGTTATTACGACAGCAGCGCTTTTACCTGTTTTGGAACAGCCAACGGTTTTGACAATGTAAAAGTTAAAAGCATTTGCGAAGACAATAACGGAACAATTTACCTCGGGACGGACGGCCAGGGATTATATGCATTCAACGGAACGGAGTTTTCGCTCATTCCCGGCTTAAAAAAGAAATTTATCCGTTACCTTCTGAAGGATGATGAGGGACTGGTCTGGTGCGCAACAGCAGGTTCGGGTATTTATTATTTCAATCCTTCCGATCCGAAAACGGAAATAAAAAACATCGATACCAAAGATGGCTTACCCAACAACAGGATCAATTGCCTCCATAAAGATAAAAATAACAACATCTGGTTCGGAACAGAGAACCATGGCATGGGATTGATCCGGAATAAGAAAGTTGAGAAGATCATTACGCAAAAAGATGGACTTCCCGCTAATTCGATCCGTTGCATTGCGGAAGACAATAGTGGAAATATATGGGTAGGAAGCGCCGGATCAGGAGTCGGAAGATACACGATGAAATCCGGGATCATTACGCGGTTTGATCACACCACGGGCTTAACTTCTTCCAATATTTACCTGCTTTCTGCGGATAATGATGGAAATATTTTTTCAGGAACAGAAGCAGGGCTCGACAAGCTGGTGTTTAATTCCGGAAAAGAACTACTGGAAGTAAAGCATTACGGTAAAGCGGAGGGATTTGCAGGAATTGAAACCTGTCAGAACGCGGTTTATAAGGAAGCCAATGGCATAACCTGGTTTGGGACAATAAACGGATTAACAAAATATGATCCTGCAAATCAAACGCACAACACCCATGAACCGGTTACACAACTTACAGACGTCCGCCTGTTTTATGAATCGTTGAAAAAAACTCCATTCGAATCGCTGATGGGAGAATGGAACAGCATAAATGGCGAAATTGTTTTGCCCTACGATCAGAATCACCTCACATTTGACTTTATCGGCATTAACCTCAGCAGTCCCGAAGGCGTAAAATACCAATGGAAACTGACTGGCTTTGATGAGAACTGGTCGCCGCCGAGCCAACAGCGCAATGTCACCTATTCCAACCTTGCACCGGGTAATTATGTATTCTTACTTCGCGCTTCAAATGAAGATGGGATCTGGAACAGCAGACCCGTGGAATTAAAATTCATGATCCTTCGTCCGGTCTGGCTCCGCTGGTGGTTCATTGCGCTGTGCATTTTAATCCTTGGCGCAATTGTCAGATCCGTTTTTAAATGGAGATTGAAACAGGTGAAGAATAAAGCGGAAGAGCAACAGCATAAACTTCAAATGGAAAAGGATCTGCTGGAACTAGAGCAAAAAGCCCTTCGGCTGCAAATGAACCCGCACTTTATTTTCAATGCCTTAAACTCCATTCAGTCCCAGATAGGAACCGACAATGAGCAGTCCGCCCGCTATTACCTCGCTAAATTTTCGAGGCTCATGCGCCAGATCCTGGATAATTCCCGCAATACGGAGATCACGCTCGAAGAAGAGGTGAATACCCTGGAGAATTATTTATTGATCGAGAAGTTCTGTAACGGCGAGCGCTTTGATTATTCCATTACGGTTACCGGGAATATTGAAAAAGACTATGTAAAGATCCCGCCCATGCTTTTGCAACCCTTCGTGGAGAATGCGATCAAGCATGGGATGAAGCATATTTCTAACAAACGGGGGATCATTTCCGTCACTTTTGAAGAAAAGAACAATGTGCTGGAATGCACCGTTTCAGATAATGGGATCGGAAGAAAAAAATCGGAAGAGCTGAATGAAAAAAGCAAGGAAACTTATCACCGCTCCACCGCATTACTGGTAACGGAGGAACGCCTGAGCAGGATGACTGCCGCCCAGGAAATAAACTCTCCTTTGGAGATCATAGATCTTTATAATGAACAGGGGGAACCGGAAGGTACAAAAGTGATCCTTAGAATTCCTTTATGAAACGGGTCAAAAACAGTAACTTCGTCCTATGATAAAAGCCATCATCATCGACGATATCGAACAGGCGCGCATCACCCTGAAAAAGGACCTGCAGGTTTATTCCAGAGATGTGGAAGTGATCGGCGAAGCATCCGGTGTTATTGAAGGCGCAAAGCTGCTGAAGAGCCAAAAACCCGATGTGGTTTTTCTTGACATCCAGATGCAGGACGGAAGCGGTTTTGATTTGCTTGACATTTTAAAAGACATCCCATTTAAGATCATCTTTATCACCGCCTCGAATGCCCATGCCATTAAGGCTTTTCGTTACGCCGCCATTGATTACCTGCTCAAGCCGGTCGATCCCGATGAGCTTACTGCCGCGCTCCACAGATTGAGGGAACAGAAAATTAATGAAAGCGAAAAATATAGCCTGCTGAATGAGGCCCTCAAAAATCACCACAAGCCACAATCGCGCCTGGCCCTGCATACACAGGATAAAATTCACATTGTGAGCATCGCCGATATCATCAGGTGTGAAAGCAATGTGAATTACACCGAGTTCCACTTTATAACCAATAAAAAATTGCTGGTTACAAAAACACTCAAGGATTTTGAGGATCTCCTGGCTGAACAGGGCTTTTACCGGGTTCACCAATCCCACCTTGTTAACACAAAATTCATTAAGGAGTTTGTAAAGACGGACGGCGGTTACCTCCTGATGCAGGACGGAACCAATGTTCCTGTTAGCACACGTAAGCGCGCACAGGTAATGGAAATGATCGAGCGCCTGTGATCGGCAAATTTCCTTATTTTTGAATCATGTTTTTAAGCTCGCTCAAGACTGTATTCAAAAAACTTCAGAAGCATCCTCTTTTTTATATCATCCTTATTATCTGCGCCGCTAACTGGCAACTGCTGTTCGGGATAAGATCCCTGCAATGGGATGTTACAAATTTTTGGGCCCCCTGGCGTTATTACATCAGCGAATGCTACAACAACGGTCATATTCCACTTTGGGATCCTTACGCCCAGGCAGGCTACCCGGTTCATGGCGATCTTCAGGGACCGGCTTATTGTCCGGAAGCAATTATTTCGTCCTTTCTTTTTCCGACAAACCTTTACTTCTTCAACCTGTTGTTCCTGGGATACCTCATCCTTGGCGCCTATGGATTTTTTAAATTAAGTGTAAGTATTCTTCAAAAAGTGAAGCTAAAGAATGGCTCATCATTAGATGAAGCGCTTTTTAGCAAAGTGAGCATTGTATCCGCCCTGCTTTATTCACTTTCGGGTTACAATGTTGGTCATGGACATTATCTCTACATTACCATCAGCGTAGCCTTGCTTCCCTGGATCTATTATTACTTCATCCGGCTTTTTTATAAGGGAACGTTCACAGATGCCATTAAGCTGGCCTTGTTCATCTTCTGGCAGGTAACCGCAGGAAATCCTTCCTTTCTTATCATCGCGGGTTATTTACTCGCTTTTATGGCGCTAATGCGCAGCGTTTATTTATTCCGCAATAAGAGAAACGGAGAAGTCTTTCATTTTCTTAAGCGTGTATCCCTGGCCTTCATCCTGGTCCTGATCTTAAGCCTCCCTGTATTTATAAATGCTTTTCTTGTGTTCCCGGATACCTCGCGCTTTGGCGGAATGAAAATGGAGTTTGCAGGAGAAGAGAGTTTTGGTTTCAAAAACTTTTTTACTTTTTTTACTTCGCTGATCTCTTTTGAGCGCGACCTGAAGCTCGGGAACGATCCACCCATTTTCAGTCATTACATCGGCTTATTTACCCTCCTGTTTTCGATCATAGGCTTAATTAAGTTACGTTCTTTCTGGTTACGGACCCTTGCGGCGATTGCACTTATTGCCATGCTTCTTTCTTTTGGACTTCAAACTCCGGTATACAGTTTTTTTTTCAAGTACCTGCCTTTTGTCAATGTGTTCAGGATGCCGCGCCTTATATTTATTCACGTGCTTATATTTCTTCTTCTGCTTTTTTCCTGCGGATTGGCATATTACCTGCGTGAAGGAATAAAGCCGAAGATCGTTATTACCTATACAGTGATCGTAATTTTGATTTCCCTTGCCTCCGTACTCTTTTTCAGGTTCGGGTATCATGAATTAAAAAGCGGATATGAGGTGCAGTTTGATACCTTGCGCAATCTCTTATGGACCAGTACTCAAACAACAAAAGCAATTTTTTCCCTGGTGATCAATATTATTCTGATCCTCACCGCTTATCCCTTTTTTAAGCAAGGCCAAACAAAAAAGGTTATCTTTCTTCTGCTCTTTGATATTGTCCTGAATTATAACCTCGGATCCATCTGCCGGAACTTCAGCGAAGACAAGCTGAGCTTTTCCGATTCATACATTCGCCGGCTCCCCCAGGGCTTTCCCGTTCCCGCAAATATTCCCGCGAAGAAGATCGACCTGGTGACGAATCACTTTAATGAATTCTGGAAAAATATTCCCATTTACCTGAAACAACCTTATTATGGAAATGATAATAGTTTCGAGCTGAGCCGTTACATGGAG
>JBJMLS010000312.1:0-6145 GCA_045805185.1 Bacteroidia bacterium
ATTAACAGAATATAAACCCGTTCCTTATTTACGGAACACAAAAACAACAATCATGAACTATAACATCATCGCTTACGGAATTTACACCCCTGTTACCATAGGTTTAACAATATGGGTGGCGCGCACACTGCACAAGAACACAAGGGCCTTTCTAACGGAGATCTTTAACGGCCACGACGCAGTCGCGCTTTCCGTGAATAACCTCCTACAGGTAGGATTTTATCTCATCGCATTCGGCTATGCTTTTGTAACGCTCAGGATCCGGGGACAAGGACATTGGAGCGGATCAGAATGGACCTATGAATATTTACAGTCGGACCGGGAAATGGTGGAAGAATTAGCAATAAAGCTCGGAGGCTTCACCCTGATCATCGGATTAATGCTATTTTTAAACTTATTTCTGATGATGATCATGCGCAAATCAAATCAACAAAGAAACCACAACCGGGAATTTCAGAAATACATACAACAGCAACAAAACAAACCTGCCCTTTAATATTCACTTTAATACATTAGAAATGGAAAATAAAGCATTGAAGATCATCCTTGGAATCGTTGTGGGCAATATTGCCGCTTTCATTCCGATATTCCTGACTAAGATCCTTCTTAGCCCTGAAGAGAATGCGGCGGGGATCCTGATCTTTTCTGAATTCATTGTTCTCCCCTTCCTCATGGGGATCATCAGCGCTTTTTTCTGGCGGGATCTTGAACTGAGAAATGTTTTTTACCTTCTTTATGCCTTCTGTACCTCAATACTGGGATTGATCTGCAGCGCTTTCTTTATGGGTGAAGGATACATTTGCCTCATCATTGTATCCCCGCTCCTGATCGGCTTTGTAATAGCCGGAACTTTTATTGGCAAAGTCATGTTCAAGCGAAGAAATACTAAAATTAATTCCAGCGTCATCGGAACTTTACTTGTGGTGTTCGCCGGAGACATTGTTTCCAATCATGACTATACCAATATGGTTTCTGATACGATGGTCATCAATGCGCCGATAGAAAAGGTATGGCAATACGTAGTGGCTTACGAGCCGATCAGGGAAAAAGAGAACTATTGGTTGTTCCGGATTGGAATGCCGAGCCCGGTGCAAAGTACAGTGGACGGATACTGCAAGGGCGCCGGAAGAAAATGCATCTTCTCTAACGGCTATACCTTTGATGAAAAAATGACTGTATACAATGTAAATAAGGACCTCACTTTTGATATTGTAAAGCAGCCGCGGGATCCGGAGATCATGGGTCATATCGATATCCTGCGCGGGCAGTTCCTGCTCACAGATAACGGCGATGGCACCACCACGCTCGTCGGAAATTCCTGGTACAAGCTCTATGTCTTTCCGGTATGGTACTATGATATCTGGGCCGCATCCATTACACGCAATGTTCACCTGCGGGTAATGGAACACATTAAACTTCTCAGCGAAAAAAATGTTTGACCTTGCTGTTAAATACTTCGGCTTTTTAAAGCATGTCCCTCTGCTTCCGCATGCATTCGACGGATTACTGAAAATGAGCCGGCTCATCAGCAACCGCGCTGTTCTCGATCACATGGATGAAATTGAAAAGGAAGCATTGTTATGGGAGGGTGTGAGCCTCAGCGCGCATAAATTCGGGGGACTACAATTTAATGTATTTGAGAAAGAGATCGGCCATATTCACGGAAATGGCTTGCTTGATATTTTATTCAACAGGGAAATTAAAGCGCAGCTGATCAGCGAAAGAAAGGCAAAGGAACATCACGTATTTAAAAATTCGGGTTGGATCAGCCTGACTGTTGTAGATGAAGTAACACGTGACAGGGCGGTCGAATTGCTCAGGCTTTCTTACTCAAAGATCAGGGAGGGGCGTCGTGCCGGTCAAAAAAAAGAACCAACAATGGCCCATAAAAATGGCTCAGCTCCTTTTAAAACAGTATTTCTTATTTTTTCCTGGCTGCTCACTTCCTTTGCACTTACCTGGTACTCCGGGCTTCTTAGCAATTATATCGGCGCGACAAGTTTTGGGAGAGAATTCCTGGTCTGCGGTGGACAAATTGTATTTCAGTTTACGCTGCTTTTTCTTTTTCGTGAAAAATCGCAAGCCATACTTGATTATCTCGTGCAAATGATGACCGTTTCGCTCTTCGGTTCCGTTCTGCTCATACCGGCTTTGTTCGTTCATCACTTTTTTCCCCATACAACCTCAATCCTCTTTTTGTGCTGGTTCATGCTTGTTGTTGCCTTTATGTTGTACGAACATATACGAAGAGTTAAAAGAATTGGCGCGCCAAAATGGTTGTCTGCGAGCTGGGTTAGCTACAGGATTCTTGTTCTTTTACTAATACTTTTCTTATGAAAAAACTCATCATAGCTGCGGGGACAGGATTCCTGGGTAAAGCGCTCATCAACTATTATAAAAATAGCGTAGATGAACTAATTATCCTCACACGCAGCAAACACGAGGACCAGGGAAATGTAAAATACCTTGTCTGGGACGCGCACAGCGTTGGCACATGGGCGAGCGCATTGAACGGGGCCGATGTTCTCATCAATCTGGCAGGAAAAAGTGTTGATTGCCGTTACAACGAAAAGAATAGAAAAGAGATCCTTGCCTCGAGGATAGAATCGACGCGCGTTTTAGCTGAAGCCATTAAGCTTACCGCTCTCCCACCCCCGGTTTGGATCAATTCGGCTTCCGCAACAATTTATATTCATTCCGAATCAAGGCCCATGGATGAATTTACCGGTGAAACAGGAAACGATTTTTCAATGACGATCTGCAAGGAATGGGAAAGAACATTTTTCGAAGGCGAGATGCCCGATACCCGTCGCATTGCATTGCGCATAGGCCTCGTACTCGGAAATAACGGAGGTGTTTTTACGAAATTAAAACAGCTCATAAAGATGGGACTCGGCGGAACCATCGGTAACGGAAAACAAATGGTAAACTGGGTCTATGAGAAGGATTTTTTACGGATGGTAGATTGGGCGATCAGGAACAGAAATTGCAAAGGCGCTTACAATTGCGTTTCGCCAAAACCTTTACCCAATAAAGAGTTCATGCGAACGCTGCGAAAAAAGTTAAATGTAACGGTTGCTTTTCCTACTCCCGCTCCCCTACTCAGCGTCGGCGCTTTTTTCATTGGAACAGAACCGGAGCTGGTTTTAAAAAGCAGGTTCGTTATTCCTAAAAAGGCGACAGACGAAGGATTTGTGTTTGAGTATGCTGAGTTGAATACGGCCCTCGATGATATGCTGAAATCATGAGCAGGATCATACAATTGGAAACAACAATACACGCTCCGGCAGAAAGGTGTTTTTTACTTTCCCTGAGCGTTGACCTGCACCAGGAAAGCACGATTCAGAGTAAAGAAAAAGCCATTGCAGGAACTACCAGGGGAATTATGGATTCCGGTGACTTCGTTACCTGGCAGGCTGTACATTTCGGATTAACATTTAAAATGACCACAAAAATAGCGAGGTATCAGCGTCCGTTCTATTTTGTAAGTGAAATGGTAAAAGGTCCTTTTAAACGCATTTATCACCAGCATATATTTAAGGAAGAGAATGGTATAACCACGATGACAGATCTTTTTGAATTTGAAGCGCCCCTGGGGCTTTTAGGCAAAATTGCAGAAACACTCTTTCTCGAAAAACACATGAAGGAACTTTTGAAAACAAGGAACAAGCTTATAAAGCAGGTTGCCGAGGGAAATTCCTGGCAAAAATTTCTGATAGCCGAATAATACTTTTAACTGAACAGCCGTTTACTATCCGGCAAGAATTCTTGTTAAAAAAGCCAGCGTAGCTTTCAGGCGTTTGTTTAAATTCGGAAATAATTGTAATTTCAGGTATGCGAAAAACCCTGTCAATAATTCTCCTTTTTTGCTCCATCATTTTTCTCTTATCTACCTGTAAAAAGAAAAACGAATTTAAGCACCTGGACTGCTCAAAGATCGATTCAAAATATTCTACTGCTATTAAATCCATTATCAGTTCTAACTGCACTCTTTCCGGATGTCATGACGGAAGTTCAAGCGCCAGCAATCTCACCACCTATGACAAGGTAAAACCTTTTGTGGATAACGGTCAGTTCAACGAGCAGGTGATAAAAACCAAAGCCATGCCTCAGAACAGAAGCCTGAGCCAGGACGAGCGCAACAAGATTAAATGCTGGCTGGATGATGGAGGACCGAACAATTGATCTATTTTATTAATTTTACAGCCAATAATTTCCCCATGCCTGAAGATCATGAAATTTTCTAATCCCACTCTCTTTAATTTTCCAATTGTATAATGCCTCAATATAACGGACTGATCACCTCGAAGCTTCCACATGTAGGAACAACGATATTTACAGTAATGAGTAAGCTGGCTGCTGAACATAACGCGATCAACCTCTCACAGGGATTTCCGGATTTTGCCTGCTCAGAACACCTCGTTTCTCTTGTTCACAAACACATGGCCGCTGGCAGCAATCAATACGCTCCCATGCAGGGGCTGATCTCCTTACGGGAACAAATTGCCATCCTTATCGAAGAATTATACGGAACCGCTTACGATCCGGAATCTGAAATTACGATCACCGCAGGAGCGACACAGGCGATCTACACGGCAATTGCGGCAACAGTTCGCGAAGGCGATGAAGTAATTGTATTTGAACCGGCTTACGATTGCTATTCCCCGGCCATTGAAATGGCAGGTGGAAAGCCGATTTACATACAGCTGAAGTTCCCGGATTACAGCATTGACTGGGCCGCAGTAAAAAAAGTGATCAGCCACCACACCCGGATGATCATTATTAATACGCCGCATAATCCAAGCGGGGCCGTACTTTCCGAAAAAGACATTAAGGAACTGGATAAGCTCACCAACAATACGGATATCCTTGTTCTTAGCGATGAAGTGTACGAACATATTTCTTTCGATGGAAAAATCCACCAGAGTGTGGCCCGGAATAAGAACCTGGCCAACCGTAGTTTTTTAATTTCCTCCTTTGGTAAAACCGTTCATACCACGGGATGGAAAATGGCTTATGTGGCGGCCCCTGCAAACCTCATGACTGAGTTCAGGAAGGTGCATCAATTTCTGGTTTTTTCCTGCAATACTCCAATTCAGCATGCACTGGCGGAATTCCTGAAGAACAAGGAAAATTACCTGGAGTTGAAACATTTCTATCAACAAAAGCGCGACAAATTTGTAAAGCTGGTCCACAACAGTAAATTTACCTGCGAGCCGAGCGCCGGCACCTATTTTCAGTTGCTGAAATACGAGAACCTCAGCAATGAAAAAGATACCGAATATGCGAAACGCCTCACTAAGGAATACGGTATCGCCTCCATCCCACTTTCGGTTTTTTACCATAAGCCTGTAGACAATAAAGTGCTTCGCTTTTGTTTTGCCAAGAAGGATGAAACACTTGAAAAGGCGGCGGAAATTATTTGTAAGATCACTTAGAAGCATAAGTTTTAATTAGAATTGGCGCGTTTAATAGATCAAGAGTAAAATGAGCAATCTCACTATCACCATAGTTCAATCTCCTTTGCATTGGGAAGCTCCGGATGCCAACCTCAGCATGTTTAATAAAAAATTAGATACAATAACAGAAGCTACCGATCTCATTGTACTTCCCGAGATGTTCACCACAGGCTTTGCAGTGGAGCGTGAACACGTGGCGGAAGAACAGGAAGGAAAAGGCTTGCAATGGATGCGGAAGAAAGCAAAAGAAAAGAATTGCGTGATCACCGGGAGCATTGCTGTAAAGGAAAACGGAAAGCTATACAACCGCTTGTATTGGGTAGAGCCGGACGGGAATTACAAACACTATGATAAGCGCCACCTGTTCCGTATGGCAAAGGAAAATAATTTCTTTACTCCCGGAGAGAGAAAAATAATTTGCGAATTAAAAGGTTGGAAGATCTGCCCGCTTATTTGTTATGACCTGAGGTTCCCGGTGTGGAGCAGGAATAAATGGACCCGGGAAGAGGGAGGAGAAAGCCGGGACATTACATTAAAAGCTGATTATGATGTTCTTATTTATGTAGCGAACTGGCCTGAGGTAAGAAGTTTTCCCTGGAAAAGTTTATTGATTGCGCGTGCGATAGAAAATCAATGTTATACTATTGGCGTGAACCGCATTGGCGCTGATGGAAATAACTTTAAGC
>JBJMLS010000313.1:0-4025 GCA_045805185.1 Bacteroidia bacterium
ACTATGATCAGTGAATAGATCTGTACCTCAGGATCGATTGCGTTCTTCCCCAGAAAATAAACACCCGCAAAAACAAGAGACAGCAAAAGAAAAGAAAGAATTACCAATACCTTTTTTCCTGTTCTTCCGGAAACTACCTTCACCACAGGATAAAAAACCAGGGACACCAGCACCATAGTAATCATCAGCCTGTTTCCGATCGTTTCCTTCAGTGGCAAAAGAACGGTAACAAAATACATGATCCCGGAAGTGATGATCGTCATGGCTATGAAATAAGAAAAATCGGCAACAATAAAGAAGAGGAAATTTTTATTGCTGAGTGTTTGCCGCAAGGCCAGCTTAAGAGGAACCGAACTGGGCTCGCTGACACAGTATTTTTTTTCATTGATCGCAAAAACGGTAATGGCCATGCAAACAGCGCCCAGTATAGCCATAATAAATACCGCATATTGTAAAGCGGTGATCCGTGAGGCAATTCCGAAAGAATCCTGGATCGCTGCCGTGAGGTTAAAAGCATTGGAAGCAACACCGATCCCGAAAACGTATCCAACCGACTGCCACATGGAAAGCCGCACTTTATCTTCCGAGCTTCTCGCCAGTTCAGGAAGCAGGGCATTATAGGGAATAATGTAGGTAGTAGAAGAAACATAAAAACCGATGAGCATAAATACCAGCCACACAATGTTGGCAGTACTTTCTTTCTCTTCGAGCGGATAGAAGATCATGCAGCAGAACGCGAGCGAAGGAAGAATGGCAAGTTTCATCAGGGGAATCCGTCTTCCATTAGGATCTTTACTTTGGTCGCTGAACTGGGCGATCAAAGGATCGTAAACAGCATCAACCAATCTTCCTCCTGCTGTAATAATTGCGATCACATTGAAGATCCCGAGGATCGCCACCTGTGTGATCAGGTTGGGCAAGCCGCTGTCTGCCGGAGGAAGGTAGAGATAGACCAGGATCACACTGATCAGGTTGATCATAATACTCCATCCCATCATGCCAAAGGCATAAGCGATCTGCTTTCCGAAAGGTAAAGGCACGGGCTTCATTCCTATGCAAGATGCAATAATTATTTCAAAAAAGATCAACCCGGCGGTCTTAAATTAACATTTGTATGACCTGCTTTATTGTTTTTTATTAAATTTGACAATAGCATAACCGTATTGTGAAAAGAATTCATTTATCCACCACCATTGGGCTCGTACTTTTACTTACAGGATACCTGTTCTTTTACTTTGGCTTTTCACTGGTTATGGCCTTGCTCTCCATTGTAGCTTATTTTGCCGCAATGAAAGATGTTTCGAAATACACCAGCGTTTACCAGTTCGCTGTGGTTTTTGCGGCGGCTCTATCATTGGGATTCGCGATCGACTATCCATACACTGCTCCTCCCCTGCTTACACTCTCCATTTTTCTTTCCGCCTGTTGTTCGCTCACGCGCATCATGTTCTTCAGATCTTTCGGGTATACCGGGCACATTTGGTTCGAACCGATGATGTTTACGCTGACCCTGGTTACTTACGTAGGCGGAGACATAGTAAGCGATCATGAATGGCAGGAATGGGTTCTTCCATTACCTAATCTTGTTTTCGCGGGAATACTCGCTTATGGAATTCTGAAAGATAAAAGACAACTTCTCGCTTCAACCAAAGGCGGCTATAAAGTTGAGATCGGTAAGGAGGCGACTGATTTTGAATTGCCTGATCAGGACGGCAATCTTGTTCACCTTTCGGATTATAAAGGGAAACGTCATGTATTGCTGGTATTTGTCCGCGGTGACTGGTGTCCCGGTTGCCACATGATGCTGCGCACCTATGAAAAGAACCGTGAAAAATTCCAGGAAAAGAACGTACTGGTGATGGCCATCGGTCCCGATCCGGTTGGCGTTAACCGTGAAATGGTAGGAAAGCTGGGACTTGATTATAAAGTTCTCTCGGACGAAGGACAAAAAACAGCAATGATATACGGTGTGCAAATTTCGGAGTACGACAATGCATTCGCTGAGAAATACGAAGAAGGAATTCCACTTCCCGCATCTTTCCTCGTGGATATAAAAGGCGTTGTGCGTTATGTTTCGAGACCTGATAAGGTGGGTGAATTCTTAAATCCATCGCTTATCTTTCCCATACTGGATAAACTAAATTAATTTTTATGCTGATCGCCATCATTCTTTGTGGGGTAACAATCTTAATGCTTGGAATAATGCTTGTCATTATGTCGAATCAGACCAGGCAGATCCGGGGACAATTCTCCACCCTTACCACTGAAAAAACCAATTATGAAAGCATAATTGATCAGGCAAACGATGCCATGTTCGTTATTGATATTGTTGACGGAAAGATCCATCAAGCTAATCCAAGCGCTGCAGAGCTCCTGGGTTATTCCCAGCCTGAGCTATTAAAGAAATCGCTATTCAACCTTCATCCCGAAGAATACCTGGACAAAAGTTCCCGCCTTGTTGCAGATGTATGGGAGAAAGGCGGACTGATCTACCGCGATATCCCGTTCCGGACCAGAACGGGTGAATTGCTTCCGGTAGAGTGCAGCGCAAAGGTTGCCCCATTTGCCGGCAGACCAGCCATTGTAATTTATGCGCGCGACATCCGTGAGCGGATCCGGATGGAAAAGGAAATCACCGATCAGAAAGAGATCATTGAGCAAAAAAATAAAAGTATCACGGAAAGTATTGAATATGCGCAGAACATCCAGGAAGCCATTCTTCCCAACCGCGAAAATTTAAAAAATTATGTAAACGATGCATTTATCCTTTACATGCCCAAAGATATTGTGAGCGGAGATTTTTACTGGTATGTAAAAAAGAACGGGAACTTACTTTTTGCAGCCGTGGATTGCACCGGTCATGGAGTTCCCGGCGCGCTGATGAGCATTATTGGCAATTCGGGCCTTAATGATATTGTAAACTCGAAAGCCATACTTAAGCCAGCAGAGATCCTGAACCAGCTGCGGGATGATGTGATCTATACACTTCGACGCGCGGACATGGGACATGAACGAAAGGACGGAATGGACATTGCACTTTGCAACCTGGAAACTTCCACTAATACGCTCCAATATGCCGGGGCCTTCAATTCCCTCTGGATCGTTCGGAAAGGAATTGAAAATTCTGATCTTGTGAAAGAAGGAAAAGCAAGCGTATATGCAGATGGGGTTGCCGAAGTGAAAGCGGACAAATTTCCGGTAGGAACATTTATCGGCCGCGAATTGGTTCCCTTTACTAATAATGAGATCCCTTTGCAAAAAGGAGACTGCGTGTACATTTTTACAGACGGTTATGCCGACCAGTTCGGCGGGCCCAAGGGAAAAAAATTCAAGTACAAGCAATTATTGAATTTACTTTCTTCCGTAAGTGAAAAGCCCATGCACGAACAAAAAGCGATCCTTCGTAAAACCACTATCGAGTGGAAAGGCAACCTGGAACAGGTAGATGATGTGTTGATAATCGGAGTTCGCGTCTGAAAGACCGAACGAACATCACATCCCGCATTTGGGCGGGATCTCTAAAACAATAAACGAAATCGGCTTCGCGTCAAAGACCGAACGAACAGATTATCACATCCCGCATTTGAGCGGGATCTCTAAAACAATAAACGCAATCGGTTTCGCGTCTGAAAGACCGAATGAACTCAGGAAGGATAATTAACAAATTGGAATTAGAACTATTCAGAACCTCAGTTCACTTTCTCCACATGTCTTGCATTCGTCAGTTCCAATACTTCGCTTGTTCTCTTTCTCATTTCTTCACACAAGGCCGCGTCTTTCGCTAAGGATCTGCCATAGGATGGGATCATCTCTTTCAGCTTTGCCTGCCATTCAGGTGAATCAATGTGCCCCTTGAAACATTTTTTCAGGAGCTCGATCATAATGGAAACAGAAGTAGAAGCTCCTGGAGAAGCGCCCAGCAATGCCGCTATTGAACCATCCGCGGCGCTTACGATCTCCGTCCCGAATTCAAGCACACCGCCATGATCATGGTCTTTTTTTATAATTTGCACACGCTGTCCGGC
>JBJMLS010000314.1:0-42934 GCA_045805185.1 Bacteroidia bacterium
AAGTGAGAGGCTGCTTTTTTCCTTCGACAGGTGATAGCTGCATTGCTCTTTTCCGAGCCCGTCCGTAATGATCATCTCAGCATCCATTCCCGTCGCGTAATCAAGGATCATATTCCCGTCATTCGGGTTAGGATACAGGTTGAACGAAACAGCAGGAGTACTTACAATTGGCGCCGCCTGCCTCGACCCTACACAGGTCGCTTCAGTTCCGGTAGTAGTAAAAAGCGTTGTTGATGAATAGGCGGGACTTCCTGAATTAAAAGTAGGCAGGTCGCCTGACAAGCCATAGATCACGCTGTTCGCAGGATTACTGCCGTTAACATTGGTTTGCCCGAAGACATAAGCGCCCGGAGTAGCGGTCCATGTATTATTACGCGGAGTGCCGCTTGTACCCTGCTGGCCCATTACCCCAAGGTTCATGAGGCGAAGCCCGATCTGCATCAGGTCAAAACTGTTGCTGTAGATCCCGTAAGGTCCGCTGGCTGTTGGGCTGGTGCATGTTCCTTCCACGTCAATGCCAATGGCAAGCTGTGATATATGGTTGCAGGTGATCAGGTTGTTCGTGCTCTTGTACACATAAATTCCCCTGATGTTTTGGTTGGGCACACTTGTATAGGTACCAGTGTATGTGCTCCGGATGTTGGGATTTTCTTTCACAACCGCAAGCGAACAGGTTTCGAGCCATACACCGTACTGATTACCTGTTGCCGCATAATTGACGGTAATGTTCGGGTTGAGGGAAACGGTAACTTTATTTTTAATGTTGCTGACCTTAATAGCCACCGCGTTGCATTTCTGAATATCATTATAGCTGATGGAATTATTCATCACCGTGCTGATCGTATTGTTCACAAGGTCTCCCACGATAATACCATTCTGCGGAAGCACATTCGCAAGATTGTTTGTGATCGTATTGTTGTCGATGGTAAATAAAGGATTCAGTGATCCGGCTACACTGTTCCTCAGCAGTTTTATTCCGGATATGAAATTGGTGACGCTGTTGTATTGCGTATTCACTGCTGAGCTGATATCCGAGGTCAGGATCGCGCATTCACCCTGCTGGCTGTTACCTGTTACAATAATGCTTGAGCAGCTGAACGTGTTTGCCGTATTGATGCTGGTTTGATGATTGTGAATGTCTATTCCCCTTAAAACATTGGTGAAGGTATTTCCGCCACTTGGAGCAGAGGTACCTACCGTGATCGTTCTGTTGATGGAAGGCAGGGTCTGCGGCGGAGCGTATACACCCACTCCGTAAGGAACAGCAGCAACAACCTGGCCCTGGAGACGGATGAACGAATTGTTCACAATGGTGCTGGTTGATCCTTTAATGTAGATGCCGTAATCCATATTTTCGAAATAGTTCATAACGGATGAGGTGGGAACACCCACATTACCATTGGTTACATTGTACATGTATACGCCCTGTTGCGATCTTGTTCCCGACAGGGTTACCGTAAATGAACCCTGGCTATTTGTCTGTGCAACAATATCGCTTTTTATAGCGGTGAAATTACCTGCGGTGGCTGCTGTTGATGCAAGCGAGCGGCAGGTGAAAAGCACGTTTTGAATTGCATTGGCTGCAAGATTGTTCGGGTGCTGCGAGATCATAACCGCGACCGTATTTTTATTGAAGATAACATCGCGCATGGAGTAAGAAGGAATTCCTGTAATGGTCCCGGTCACCAGGTCGGTGATCACCGCGTTCTGTGCATCTTCAATGATGCTGTACCCATTTATATTCAATGTGCCGCCTGTTGCCACATAAATTCCATACCACATGCCCGATGAATTGCAGGGTCCGCCGTTACAGGCTTTGATATAAGTGCCCTGTATAGTCAGTGTAGCTCCACTCGGTACGGTTATGCGTTTATTCGGAAGTACGGTTATGTTGCAGTTGACCAGGTTCAGGGTTCCGCTCACTGTAATGTCTGCATTGAAGGCCAGGCTTGTTCCTGAGAAGGTTCCGGAAAGCGTAGCGGGCGAATTGTAATTATTTGCCGCAACGCAGCCAGGACTTACCGTAACGGTTACTGTGGTGGTATTCACACAGCCTGTGCTGGCGGTTCCGGTAACAGTGTAAGTAGTAGTAACTGTTGGGGTAGCGGTTACGCTTGTTCCCGTGGATGAGCTCAGGCTGGAGGAAGGGGTCCAGGTATAGGTGCTGGCCCCGCCTGCTGTAAGCACGATATTATTTCCAACGCATATAGCAGGATTTACAGGGCTAACTGTAATCGTTGGTAAGGGCACAACAGTAATGGTTATAGTGGCGGTGTTGCTGCAGCCCAGGCTGTTTGTACCGGTTACCGTATAGGTAATGGTTGAAGGAGGAGATGCGAATACTGTTGCCCCGCTTGTTGTATTCAGGCCGGTCCCCGGGCTCCAGGTATACGTGCTGGCGCCGGTGGCTGTAATATTGGTTCCGCTTCCAAGGCAAATTGAACGGCTCGCTGCGGATGCGAGAACGGGAGGAGCGGGGCTGAGGGTAACTGTTACAGTAGCTGAGCTTGCCCCGCAACCGTTGCTTACGGTAAGTGTATAAACTGTTGTAGCCGTTGGAGTAGCTACCGGGTTGGCGCAGGTAGAGCAGCTGAGCCCTGAATTTAAGGGAGTCCATTGATAGGTTCCGTTCCCACTTCCATTCAGTTGAACGGATTGGTACTGGCATACAGTAACATTGCTGCCGGCATTTGCAACAGGAGCGGATGAGGTTTGCGTAACGGTGATCATGCTGGAGTTGGTGCAACCTGTGGCAGGATCGGTTATGACAAGCGTAAGTGTAGCCGGAAAAGAATTCCAGTTAATGTTGAATGTTTGTCCTGTTCCCGTTGTCGGTGTACCGTTCACCGCTGTCCAGCTGCAATTGTACCCGGTAGGACCATAATAGCTCACCGAGCTTTGACCGACGCAAACCGGGTTAGGCCCGGTAATGGTTGGAGGAGGAGGGGTGGTGATGATCACCGTATGTGTGATCGTGGTAGTGCTGTTGATGACAAGGCTAACTGTATAAGTTCCGGGGCCGGGATATTGATGCGCCGGGTATTCATAATTGCCGCTTGTTGTCCCGTTGTTGGTATTGGACGGTATGGTACCGTTCGCACCGCTGATGCTGTAATTATTTTCGCCGAAGCTCCAGTTAAAATTCGTTCCGCAACCGGTCGGTGTAAAATGAACGAGGCCGCAATTGCTAATGCACCAGGTGAAATCCTGCACAGGCGCCGCGGTTGTTCCGTCGTTCATATTGGGCAAACCTCCTCTTACGTATTGAATGTTCGGTAGAATGACTCCATCAAAATTGTACCCGCAGGCATTGTTGTTCCCTGTATTGTAAACATCCGGAAAATTGATCACTGCAACGCGTTTTGATTGTCCGCTGGGTACTGTGTTGCCATGCCTGGAGATGTATATTTTGTTATCCGGCCCCAACTGAAGTGTATTTCCCCAGTTTTGTAAAGTAAAGGCCGGATCATTGGTATTAAAGGTGAAAGTGTTGTGCGGAGGATTGGGATTGCATTCGCTCAGATTGGAAAGATCGTATTGATTAATGGCATTGGAAGGAGATGTTGAAGCCGCGTACAAGAGCTGTGAATTCGGACTGAAACTGCAGGAATAACCTTCCACATTAGTAAGGGTAGTCAGGTAATTTAAGATCCCCGTTTCGCAATCGAAACGGTAAATAAATGTTTTCCCCTGGTCATCATCGCTTAATGCAATGTATTTTTTATTCGGCGACACTTTGAGGGAAGTGATCCATTGATTTGCAACCACGAATACGATGGGTGTTGTATAAGGACCCGAACTGCTCACCACGGGCGTGTTGGAAAGCCCGCTTGCGGATAGCCGGTAAGCCAGGATACTGTTTGAAAGTGTGGCGTTGGACAAGTTTCCGTTTACATTGATCAGCCCGGTGTAAGCGTTTACAGTAGGCTTAACAATGATCCAATAATCGGTTCCATTGCAGGCGGGAACTGAAATCACGGATTCCGTAGTAGCGTAATTTGCAGATGGGTGATTGTTGACAGTAGAAGTAAGAACGCCATTACCTGAGCTCATGTCCGCAATGCTGTAGCCCAGTCCATGATTGATATAGCTGTTGCTTGACGGCATTGGCACATCGGAGACCGTGAAAATATAATAGCGGTTTGCATTTGCAGGATCAGGCGCTATGCTCACGCCTTCCGCTGCAGATCCTGCAGTGGAGTTCGGCGATCCTTCCAGCTGGTTAAAAGAGCTGTTTGCCAGATAAGCATGCGTTTGATCCCAGATGCTCATGCCATTGGAATAAAAAAGAAGATTTCCAGTACTGCTGCTGATACCGGCACATCCTTCACCATCATTGCTCATGCTGCTTTGTGTTCCTGCCACCGCTACTCCCGTTGAAAAATCAATAACGCCTGACTGGCCAAAATACCAATCGGATTGTGAAGGATTGGATAAGGTGCATGTGGTGACAAAGATCTGTTGGGTGGAGGAATAAGGAAGTCCGTTTGCATCGGTAACCGTTAAGGTAACAAGGTAAACACCGGGCGTGGTATAATAAAATCCTGTCGGGTTAGCCAGCGTGGAGCTTGTTGCCGGGCTTGCCCCGGGCAGCGACCAGGTATAGCTGCTGGCCCCGGGTATGGAATTGAACCCGATCGTGTTTGCGCTGCCAACACAAAGTTGTGTGCTTGCGTTTGGCAGGCTGGATGCAAAAGTAGGATCAACTCCTGTAAGGCAGCCCGTAGCTGCGAGACCCGTTAATATCAGGTTCGGATAGGAGACAAGATTGGACCTGAAGGTTTGAATGCCCGCGTGCATGCGGTCCACCTGTCCAACAGTGTAGGTGCTTCTGCACGCATCCGTGGTATGGTCCATGTAGTTTTCCAGCATGTCGTTCAAATCGATCGGTGTTTCAAAGCAGGAGTTCAGCACGACGCTGCAACCTGCATTCTGGTTTGCAACAGGTGGCGTGTCGCATACTTCATCGCCTCCGCCCGGCGCGTTGCAGGCTAAGTTCAGCGAACATCCAAACTGATAAGTATGGAACAGGTTCAGGTAGTGTCCGGCTTCGTGCACAGCTACAAGTCCCCTGTTGCGGATGGGGTTGAGTGATGGGTTCCCGAAACAATCAGCCCTTACAACTATTCCGTCGAGGTATTGTCCCTGGCTGGGCCCTTGTGTTAAAGGATAAGGAGAATAACCGAACACATCATTTGTCTGTGCCTGGGACGAAGAGCTGATGCTGTTCACTACCCAAATGTTGAGGTAGTTTGCAGGATTAAAATAAACCACGTTGGCTAAGGCCGTTTGTCCGGCTGTGCCCGTTACGTCCATATAATGCGTACCCGATACGGAAGTCGCGGTTGAGGTAATGCAGCGCGTTATCCCTGAGCTGGTAGAGTTCAGTGTTGGATAATCCGTGTTCAGGCTCGACCAGGGATGATTGGTGGGCAATTGTGAGGCAAGGCAGAACCTGATCTGGGCGTCATCCGATACCGATTGTGTTGATCCCAGGAGATTGGCAAAGGCGTCGTTCATCTGGTCGATCTGCGAAGCAACCTGCAGGTCGGAAATGGCATTGCTTACCTGGCTTCCTACCAGGTGCACCACAACCGGTATGATATAATTATTAGGCTGGGTAAAGCTTTGGTAATTGTTCTGGTTGATCTGCCGGTGAAGCTGGGCCGACAATGAATCGTATTGTGTTTTAGCATCCGGATCAGCCAGTGCCTGGTTCAGCAATTGATCGAAGCCGCAGACCTGCGAAGCGCTTTCCAGGTAACAGATAAATGAAAAGGCAGTGAGGAGAATTAATTTTTTCATGTGATTTTGTTTTTTTGATTGAGCAGCTTAACTGAGTACCTGACTGGATGTGGTAAAACTAAAACATAATTATGGAAGCACGGTCACCGCAGGATAAATAAAAAGCGCATGTGGATAGAAAGAAGCAGGAAATGAATGTCTGTCTGGCAAAAGACCGGTTTTTGAGCTGTACTGTTGTAGATCGCAGTTGCCGGATTGCCCTGGAGAACCACGGTACAATAGCTGAGAGAATGCCGGAGTCTGCGCCACCAATAAAGAAACACGCTTTTCACTGACATTTTATGGCAAAAAGATTCGTCCGGAGGAATTGTTTATATTTGTTCATCACGCTACAAATTTTCAATAATGCTATTCTTTCCATGCGGAATTAAAATAAGCAGGTTCCTTTTCATGCTCCTGTTGCTGGCAGGTTTTGAGATCCATTCGCAAACAGCAGATAGCTTTAGTAGCTATTCCCGGAACCATACCCTCAACGAAACGGCGCGCGAGCTGAACGATACCATGGGCCGCAACTATAAGAACTGGATGAACACGAAACCAGCGCGGAAGTCCGTGATCCTCTTTTGCGATTCGGTAATTGGCGAATCTGTCGAACTGATCAACGATTACAATTCTTTTAAGAACCTCGATACTGAAACTCCCGATTCAACGGAAGCAAAGCTTATCCGGAAATACAACTGGTACTTTTCACAGGAAGACACGGTAAAGACGCTGATCGCCAAAGATTCAGCTGCCAGGTATAAGAGCTTCAAACAGGTTGGCTACAGCAACATCATGAATTTTTATCAGCCTTTGGTTTCCTTTCTCCGGCTCGACCGTTATGAGCTGGACGACAGGGAAATTGAGATGGACCTGTCCCTGGTCAGGTTTCATCAAACCCTTCAGCACCTCTATAACAATTATGAGTACGCAATAAATAATGAAGAGCTGGAAATTCCCGAAGCAATGCAGACCCGGAATAAGCAGTTGATCGCTCAGCGCTTTGAAGTGGTGGAGAAAAAGAACTTTGTATTGTACCAGAGCTATTCGGCAAAGAACAGCGCCGTGAAACTGGTCGACTTCTTCATGGATAATGACTTTTTCTTATTGAACGGGCATAACCAGGACAGGGAATATACCGGGGGAGGAGCCTTAACGGTTTCAACCGACTATTTTAAGTGGCGCTGGTTTAATTTAGGCTGGCTCTGGGGACAAGACGTATTTAAAAACAAATCAGACTCGGTGATCATAAGTAAGGACCAGGTTCTGAGCTATCAGTCGCTCAAACTGGGGATGCATTTTTTTACACCCTATATCCGTTACAGAAATAATTTCGCACTGGCCGATACCTTATTTCAGCAGGATCGCCCCTTCGGATCTTATGTTTATGTGGAAAGAGCCAAGTACCGCTTATGGCCGAAAGGACTCTTCAGGCACCAGGGAAACTTCCAGGTTGGAAGGATCGGGACCAATGCGGGTCGTGACATACAGGCCTTGTTGCACAAGGACGCGATCACCACTTCGCAGAAAGTATACGGCTGGCAAAATCAGGTTGCCAACGGGGGCAGGTGGCTGGTGCAGCTCAATCACAAGCTGGATGTACTCTTGTTCTCTACAACAAACAAGCATTATTCGGTTTTTCTCCCGAAGAGAATGCACCACGATAAGAGGAAATACATGGGGCTCACCATGTATAGCTCGTCCGAGCTCTTCCTGGGCGGATATTACACGGCGCTCGGAACAGGTCTGTATTTCTCGCTCCTGGATTTCACCAAACAATCGGGACAAAATCAAATTGCCGCGAGAAAAAGAAATGTCTACGAATTCGGAATGAACATAGAAACAGGATTCAGGTACCGATATGTGCTGCACAACTCCATGCTCGAAGGAGTGGGTTATACCGGGACATTTACCAAGGATCCTTACGACGACGAAGCCGGATCCTCCTATACGATCCCGGAAAACCGGATCAACCGTAATATTTTTATCTGGGAAACAAAGCTCAATTTCCGCCTGCGCAAAATGCTGGTGTATTACGGCTTCACCGTTCAAAGTAAGGAATATTACACCGATCCTATTGATTATGCCGGTGTAAGCTCCCTGGTCATTCCTGCCGACCAGGATTATTATTCCGCCACGGTAATTAAGGAGCTCCGTGACTTCAATAAGCTGAGCACCTATGGTTATGGCAGGCTGGGAATTGTGTGGGTGGTGGAGTAAACCTGCGCGAGAGGGACTTGGTAAAGACTTAAGCTCATCCTAACACGAGGATCGGTGCATTGAATCATCGCCTGAGATCATTTAATAACGCTATCGATGTATTGAATCACGATTCAATTTTACAAATTTCCGACTAGAGCCCTTAGTATTGAGATTATCTAGATTAAAAGCAGGAGAACTCGTGCCGTGAGTTCTTAACATAGTAAAACAAAAAAAAACCGGCATCAGCCGGTTATATATTTCCATTCCTACTTCCTCTTCACAGCCGTACAGGCATCCTTGCTCATCTGCAAGTGGCTCTCAAGCGTAGGCACCTTGGTGGCGGCCCAGGATTGAATTTCGGAATCCTTTCCTTTTCTTCTTTCTTTCTTGAAGAGGCAAAGATCTTTCTTGTGATCCTTTACCATGCATTTGGTGTATTTCTTATCGAATTCTTTTCCGCTCAGGAGCGAGAGTTTGTTTAGTTTACGCTGCTGCTTTTCGCTGATGGTGCCGGGAAAGGGAATGTTCTTCCGTACAGCCATACCGGTGAGCTCATCATTGGCTTTGGTGTGATCCTCTTCCATTTTTTTGCCCAGCTCCTTTACTTCAGTGGAGCTGCCATTCAGCTGTGCCAGCTTACCGAGCTTTACTTCCATCATTCCGCCCTGGGCCGCGCATTTTACAAATTTAGTGTCCCTTTTTGTTGCAGGGCCGGAAGTTGTTTGAGCGTTTGCAAAACTTAAGCTAAGTACGAAAACGCCGATAAGAATATTTTTCATGATTATTTTTTTAATAGGCTTTAGCAGAAAGAATATGCCAGTCTTCCTGTTCTTCCAGGTCTGCGGAAGGGCCTGTGAATGCTGAAGAAAACAAAAACGGGAAGTCCTGAAGGTTTCCGCCTGCGCAATTTTTACCACAGAACCGTATCAGACTTCTACAGAAGAAAATAGTAAAAGAGATCAATTATAACTGTGTCGGAAATCGCATTCTAATGCTATCTTTCAGTTAGGCTTATTCTTTTGGACATGTTTCTTCCGGACAATTCTTGAGGTAATTTGATCAGGCGAAAGTAAAAGAAATAATAAGAGTTAATAAGGGAGCTTAGATCCTGATCCCTGCCAGCAGCACATCATCCACTTGCTCGTAGCCGCCTTTCCATTCTTCAAAAATATGATCAAGTTGTTCCTTTTGTTCGGACAGGGGTAACTGATTCAGGCGCAGGAGCGTTTGCTGCAGGTTCTTGTACTTGAACTTTTTTCCCTGCCCCAAAGTACCATCGCTGCGCTTGATCTTGTCGCCCCCAAACTGGTCCGCGAAGCCATCGGTGAACAAATAAAGTGTATCACCGGGTTCTGCTTTGAACTTGTGGTTGGTAAAGGGCAGGTGAACGCCGGTATAGATGCCGATCGGCTGCTTATCGGCTTTGATTTCCCTGAATTCATTATTGCGGATGATCCATAAGGGATTGTTTGCCCCTGCGTATTCCACCATATTCGTCCGGGAGTGAAGAACAATGATACTGATGTCCATGCCATCCTGCGAAGAGTTCTCTCCACTGCCCTGCTTCAGCGCGGAGATGATGCCGCTTCTTAGCTCCTCCAGGATATCGGAGGGATGGATAATGCTGTTTTCATTTACAACCTGGTTAAGGAGCGAATTCCCGATCATGCTCATCAGTGCGCCGGGTACGCCGTGACCCGTGCAATCGGCAACGGCAAGAAATTTAATGCCATCGTGTTCGCTGGTCCAGTAAAAATCTCCGCTGACAATATCCCGTGGCTTGAACAGTACAAAAGTTTCAGAGCCGAGGCGACTGAATGTTTCTTCTTCAGGCAACATGGCTTGCTGGATCCGCCGGGCATAATTGATACTATCCGTTATGTTCTTATTTTTTTCCTCAATGGTCGCGTAAGCGCCTTCCAGCTTCCTGTTGGCTTTTTGCTTCAGTTGATAACGGCTGTAAAAAACGAAGAGCAGGATCAACAGCAGAAGGGCTCCGCCGATAACGGAGAAGATCACGGTCTGCTGCTTTTCAAGTTTTTCTTCCTGGGTCTGCAGTTTCTGATTACTGAGCTCTAACTGTTGCTGTTTTTTATGCGTTTCGTATTGGGTCTGGATCTCGCTTAATTGTTCCTGGGTGGCCTGGTTGTTCAGCGAATCGTGAAGCGCGTTGTACTTGCCGAGGTATTTATAGGCATTCGCAAAATCCTTTTTTGAACTGTAAACATCCGACATCTCCAGGTAGCAATCGGCCTCGTGATCATAATTCCCGTAGTTGCGCGCCAGCTTCAGGCTCTCGTTCAGGTAAGCAAAGGATTTATCGTATTCCTTCAGGTAGCCGTAAGCTCTTCCGAGGTAATAGAGAATGTATACCTTTTCCGTTTCCATGTGATGCTGTTCTACCAGCTTCATCGCTTTGTTGAGGATCTCTATGGATTTCAATGGCTGCTGATCGTCGGCATAAGCAAGCGCCATATTGCTCATCGTGGTGATCTCCTGGTCGTACAGCCCGTGTTTTTCAGCAATGGCCAGCGCCTTGTTATAATACTTGTAAGCCATGGAAAAATCATTGCTCAGGTATCCTTTCGCGTAATAAGTGTTGCCGATGTTCATGTTCACCACGCAGTAGTTCTTGTATTCTTTGATCGTATCGAAAAGCTTAAGGGAACTCAGAAAAAAATTCAGCGCTTCGTCGTGCCTGTTCTGCTGTGCATAAGCCTGGCCCAGGCTGTTCAGGATAATGCATTCCAGCTTGATGTCCTTAGTCTTTTCAACACGTTTTAAGGCCTGGAACAACAGCCTGCTGGACTGTTCGAAATCTCCCCTTTCGGTGTAAGCCTGTGATCTCAGGATAATGGAAAGGGTGATCATGTGCTCATTCTTTACACTTAAAGCTTTTGCCGACATGCTATCCGCATAAAGCAGCGCCGTATCGACATTGATATCCCGGTAAGCGGTGGAAAGATCATAATACGCGGTAGCAATGCAGGTATCGTTTGTACATTGCTTTAATTTACCGCGCAGCTCTTTTACCTTTACCTGTGCGCAAAATAAAGACGCCTGGAGCAACAGAAGTATAAAGAGTGTTTTCCGGATCACCGTGCCATTGATTTTATAACGCCGAGTTCTTTTCCTACTTTTTCAAAAGCGGCTATGGCTCTATCAAGGTGTTCCTTTTCATGTGCCGCGGAAAGTTGCACGCGGATCCGGGCCTGTCCTTTAGGTACCACGGGAAAGAAGAAGCCGATGACATAGATCCCCTCCAGTAAAAGCTTATCCGCGAAATCCTGTGAGAGCTTTGCGTCATACAGCATTACCGGAACAATGGCGGAGTCGCCATCCTTAATTTCAAGGCCGGCTTCTTTTATTCCTTTCTTAAAGTAATTCACGTTCCACTCGAGCTTGTCGCGCAGTTCAGTGGTTTCGCTCAGCATATCGAATACAGCTATTGAGGCGCCCACAATGGAAGGAGCAAGTGAATTGGAAAAGAGGTAAGGTCGCGAGCGCTGACGAAGCATTTCAATGATCTCTTTTTTTGCAGAGGTAAATCCTCCCATTGCACCGCCAAGGGCTTTTCCCAAAGTACCGGTAATTATATCTACCCGTCCCATCACATTTTTAGCTTCGATGGTGCCACGTCCGGTTTTTCCGATAAAACCGGTAGCATGACTTTCATCTACCATCACAAGGGCATTGTATTTATCCGCGAGGTCGCAGATCTTATCCAAAGGAGCCACAAAGCCATCCATGGAAAACACGCCATCGGTTACAATGATGCGGAAACGCTGGGCCTGGGCTTTTTTTAATTGTTCTTCCAGGTCGTTCATGTCGCAGTTCTTATAGCGGTAGCGCTGCGCCTTGCATAAGCGAACGCCATCGATAATGGAAGCATGGTTCAGCTCATCGGAAATGATGGCATCCTCTTCTCCGAAGAGCGGCTCAAAGACCCCGCCGTTTGCATCGAAAGCAGCTGCGTAAAGTATGGTATCTTCCGTTCCAAGGAATTTAGCGATCTTCTTTTCAAGTTCCTTGTGGATATCCTGGGTTCCGCATATAAAGCGTACGGATGACATTCCATAACCGTGTGAGTCCAGCGCTTTTTTTGCTCCAGCGATCACTTTGGAATGTGAGGAAAGCCCGAGGTAATTATTTGCGCAGAAAATGATCACGTCTTTGCCGTTCACTTTTACCACCGCTCCCTGGGGAGTAGTAATGACGCGCTCTTTCTTGAATAGCCCGGCGTCTTCTATGTTCTTTAATTCCTGCTGAAGATGTTGTTGTAGTTTACCGTACATATACTTGTGTTTTTTCCAAAGATACTTAAGGTATCCTTATTCTGCCTTGTTAAATCCTGTCGGAAATAATTTTTTCGGTAAGTAAAATGTGCTATATTTGCAGCCCTGTTTAAAATTACGCGGATGTGTCGTAATTGGTAGCCGAGCCAGACTTAGGATCTGGTGCCGAGAGGCGTGGGGGTTCGAGTCCCTTCATCCGCACGGGTAAGTAAAAAGCCGGTCAGCTCAAGCTGACCGGCTTTTTTGTTTTGGAAAAATTCTCAAACTCTGCTTGAAGAATTTTGGAAAAACAAAAAAGCGCAAACTTATAAAGTTTGCGGCTTTTTACTTGCAACCCTGGGATCGTAAGGGACCTTTGCCTCAGGCAAAAATCCCTTATCGCACTTCTCTTGTTAAAAGCTGAAGATTTTAATCACCAATGATATAAAGAACAATGCGGAATGTTTTCATGGACGTTATTTATTAGCGCGAACCATATTTTCCGTTTGCACTTTTTTTCTGAACATGTCCCTCATAATATTCATCCTCATCCCTCCAATCCCGGTCATGGCGACTATTAGCACGGATCCCGAAGCCATCTACATTTCCGGAACTCTGGTACCCTTCATATTTGTAGGGCCGGTACCTTTCATAAATAATTTCTTCCTCCTCATGATCATATCCGAACTGGCCGGGCTTATAATTATCCCTTTCATGAAAAGGTCTTTCAAACTGTTCACGGTTCATGTATTCTTCGTATTCCAGTTCCGTATGGCGCCTGCGATCCGTCTTTTTCTTCTTTCTTCCGGGGCTTTTCTCATGCGAGCGTTTTTCTCCTCCCTGGTGGAGCTGACGGTAATCATCGTAAATGGCAAAGTTTCCGAGGCCCGAATGTCTTTTATTACTACCCCTGTATTCTTCGGCGCCCCTGCTGTCGGGATGTTCGCCATATATATTGGGAAGGCGCCTGCGTAGAAGCGGCTCGCCCGATCCTCCGTAATAACCGGTTTCATGATCCCCGGAGTATTCCAAAGGATATTTTTCATGGCTATTTCGCTGGTCATAATAATCGCTGTCAAAGCCATCCTGGTCGATCCGCGGCTCCATGTATCCATAGAAATAATCGTCTTCGTCCTCATTTTTATAACGCAATTCCTGGGGACTGAGCTGGTATTTGTGACTGGCATATTTATTAAACCTGTCTTCCGGGCCTTGCTCAAAAAATAATTCATCCCTATCTCTATCCGAAAAGCGAAACCCGGAACTGTCGTAATTCTGGTAGTCCTTATTCCGGTTTCTTGAGTTGTTCCGGGATCTTTCAGAATTTCCGGATGACGTTTCATTTTTAGTGGTCATGCCACCTCGTTGCGTTTTACTTTTCATAAGCGTGTCTTTAAAATTCAACTGATCTTTTTTAGCACTACAGATCAGTTAATAAAATTTCAACAGGATAAGATAATTATTGAACGACCAGTTTTTTAGTATGCACCGTAGCGTTTCCGGACAGTATCCGTGCATAATATATTCCCGGACTCAGAGAACTGATATCGACGCGGTTTTTCTCTGCGGCTAAGCCTGCGCTTAACACTTCACGGCCGAGTACATCACTTAGTCGAATGAAGCAATCACTGTTTTTTCCCTGAAGCGTAACAAAGACCGAGCTGCCAGCCGGATTGGGATAGATCAGCACGGGATCTTTCAATGCTGAAGTCGAAATACCTGTTGCCTGGTTAAAATAGAAGGCGCCAATATCGCTTCTTGTTCCGTCAGGATCAGGCATAAAAGCCGGGTCGCCATTATCGATAGCGGCTGAGCCTGCCGTGAGGTGGAAGTTTGCGGTAGAATCGAGACCGGGAGAAACAAACATGGGGCTGCCCTGGATATTTCCTGTGCCGGGAATAAGGTCGATATCGGAAAGACTGTAGGAGATCGTTAAAGTAGAAGCGGCATCCACTACCCAGGTAGTATCAAGCGAGGCTGCAATGATACAGTTTGTAACCGTCAGGTTACCCGGTCCCCATCCTGCCAGGCAATCGCAGGACCTTACTCCAACACGGTTAGCATAAAAGGTATTGTGATCGGCGACCGCCTGGGCCATGGCTTTTGCGCTGATGCCGAAATTACAGCCGACAATCACATTGTGATGAGCGTAAATGTTTGAACAATGTTCACCGGCGCTTATGCCCTTATCACCCATGCCGTAAACATAGTTCCCGAAAATGTTCACGCCGTTACAGCCCGTGCTGTCGGAATTGCCAATATCAAAGGCGTCGGAATCTCCACCGTAAATATGATTGTTGGAAAGTGTAACATTGGTTGAGCCGTCGAAGTCGATAACATCTCCGAGCCCCGCTGTAAAATAAAAAGTACAGCTGTCCACCTTGACCGAATCGGACATTTCCCCATGTATTTTTTCACCGACATTTGAAGAGTCAAA
Source organism: Bacteroidia bacterium (assembly GCA_045805185.1). Lineage (GTDB taxonomy): Bacteria > Bacteroidota > Bacteroidia > B-17B0 > Aurantibacillaceae > JAHEYF01. The sequence continues at coordinate 14,698 of JBJMLS010000314.1, forward strand.
GCGGCAGTTTTTAACAGTGGTATTGATGCAATTGAAGAAGTAGAGGCAGAGGAGGTTATTTTTAAAAACACAGTGATTTATTTCCGCCACTGAGTTGTTTCCCGAAATGGCTGCCACCTGAAACGCTGAATCGGCATGCGTATTCCCGTGAGGGCCAATGCCTGCGTCTTCAATACTGACGTAATTAAAAGTTGATTTTTGTGCAGGGGAAGTATTATCCAGGTAAATGATCCCCCAGTTTGAATTTTGAGCATGGATGCGGATGGGTTGGGCAGCTGTTCCGAGAAAGTCTGCCTTTCCACGGATGATCAGGAAAGCTGTATCCGCCATCCGGATCTCAACTCCCGGGTCAACTTTCATGTAGCAGCCATTGTTGATTATAATTGAAGAATCCGCTATATAGGGCGAACCGGCTAAAGTAAGCGTATAGCCGCAAATAGAAGCGGGCAGGTGAGTTTGCGCGAAGAATTGACCCGCGCAGATCATCAGAAAACTGAAAGCAGCGTAAATTTTTTTCATAGATTTTTTTTACAAATCTACTTCTGCCATAAGGAAGGTTTCTGCGCTTTTCGATGAGAACAGGAAAAGGATAACCGGAATTTTAGATGTGCCGAAGGATGTCCGGAAAAAGGATTATTTCTTTTCCTTAAAATCGAAAAGTTCTTCAAATTTTATGTCAAGGACCCTGCTAATGCGGTGAAGTGTAATGGTAGTGGGATTTGTCCTTCCAGCTTCGATCCTGCGGAGATTAGAACGGTCCATTTCCATTTCGTTGGCCATCTGGACCTGCGAAATGCCTCTTTCCTTTCGTAAGCGGGCAATATTCTTGCCCAGCATCATTAAGAATATTCCGGAATGTTCGTCCATGCATTTGTTAAATTTTCCGGTACAAAGTCAATGCTTTTTGTTAAAATTATGGTTGTCATGTTTGACCATTTGCAAAATTTTGTTTTTCTTTAGAGAAATAATGGCCGGATCAAGACTTTAAACTTTCTTTTTGAAGCTGGCGCATCGAAATTATGGGAACTGAACACAGAGAACGAATAAAGGCATTTGAAAACAAAGTGGAGGTATATTCAACTGCCACTGCCAGGGTATATTGGCAAAATGACAAAATTATCAGACTCGATGTTATTGAAGAGCGTGAGCTGGACGAGAAGGACCTTGAGGAAAACATCGATACGCTCCGTTCATTTGCTGAAGGACAGCCCCATATTGTGTTGGTTGATGCGCGCGGTAACTGGATCTTGTCCAAAGAAGCCAGGGAAATGATGTCTTTTGATGAAACGATCAAAAATATAAGCGCCTGCGCCTTTCTTGTGGATTCACTTGCCATTCGCTTAATTGTAAACTTCTTTATCAGGGAGGGCAAACTGGAATCAAGCGTAAAAGTCTTCAGCGATGAAAGTAAAGCCTTGCTCTGGCTGAACGAAAGATCGGGAAAATGAAATAGGCTTATGCCGGAATTAAAAGCTGACATCATGCGTGATTAGGCTATTTTAAAAGTACTTCTTAATATACGATGATGAGTTACCATTCATCGATTAGTTAAGCTGACACATAGAAAATATAAGCGGTTTTCATCCCCCCCTGGCACTGATTATCCCTAAAAACAGCCGAAACGTGGAATTGCGAAAAAATCCCTAAATTTGCAGCCCTAATAATTTTTAATTAAAAAAATGAATATTTCTAAAGAACTTATTGATGATCTGAATGCGGTAGTTACTATTAAAGTAGGACCTGAAGATTATGAGAACAAAGTAACCGACGCGCTTAAACGCGTTCAGCGCCAGGCCGCAATGCCGGGCTTTCGTCCGGGTAAAGTTCCTTCGGGACTGATAAAGAAGCAATACGGAAGGTCCATACTGGTGGATGAGCTGAATAAGATTCTGAACGATACTATTCATAACTACATCAATGAAAATAAGATCGATATACTTGGTAATCCGCTCCCGAAAACCGATACAGCCGTAGATTGGGACAACCAGAAAGAATTTACCTTTAATTATGATCTGGGACTCGCTCCACAGTTTGAGGTGGAGATCTCTGATCAGATCAGCTTTGATTACCATGTTGTAAAAGTTGACGATGCATTGATCGACAAATACATTAAAGACGTAAAGAGAAATTACGGTCAGCCCAGCAATCCTGAAGTAGCAGGAGAGAACGATGTGCTTTTTGTGGACATCAACGAACTGGGTGATGACGGAAACATTGTCGCCGGAGGAATTTTCAAATCCACCAGCATTGGCCTGGACCGGATCAAAAATGAAACAGTAAAGGCAAAATTACTCGGAGCAAAAAAAGAGGATAAGATCGTCGTTAATTGCAAGGAGCTTTATGAAACGCCGATCGATCTTGGTATCGGCTTAGGTGTGGATAAAGAAGTTGCTGAAACGCTCAACTGTGATCTGCAGCTTACCGTGAAAAATATTGCGCGCCTCCAGGATGCAGAATTGAACCAGGAGTTATTCGACCGGATCTATGGCGAAGGAAAGGTAAACAGCGAAGAGGAATTCCGGAATAAGATCAAAGAAGAGCTGGCCATGATGTTCGTTCAGGACCAGGACCGCCGCCTGCAAAGCGATATTGAAAAAACGCTTGTGGAGAAATACAATCCGCAATTGCCCGAAGGATTTTTGAAGCGCTGGCTGATCGCGGTAAATGAAAAGCCAATTACAATGGAGCAGGTAGAAGCGGAATTTGACAATTATGCGGCTGCAATGAAATGGAAACTCATCGAAAACAAGATCATTAAGAAATACGAGCTTTCCGTAAGCGCAGAAGAGGCGCGGGAAGAGGCAAAGCGGTATGTGCGCGGCCAATACTCGCGTTACGGACAGGTTGCGGATGAAAAGGATGTGGAAAATATCGCGAATTCAATTCTGTCAAAAGAGCAGGAAGCACAAAAGATCTTTGAAGGGATCTACAGCCAGAAAGTACTGGGCCTGTTCAAGACTAAGGCAAAATTGAATACAATAGAAGTTGGATATAACGAGTTCTTTGGAATAAAGGAATAATCAGGCTTTCAGGAAACTCTGAAATAAATCTATCAGGTCAAAATGTCGGTAATTTGCCGACATTTTTCTTTGGTATGGATTTGGAACTTTAGGATAAAAAATTACTTTTGTTAAATCTTTTAATCCAAAACTATGTTTGATAACCAGGAATTCCGCAAATATGCCACAAAGCACCATGGCATTAACAGCTTAACCTACGACAGGTATGTATCTTCTCTAACTCCTTATATCATCGAGGAGCGCCAACTGAATGTGGCGCAAATGGACGTATTCTCGCGTTTAATGATGGACCGTATTATTTTTCTTGGAACAGGAATCAATGATCAGGTTGCAAACATTGTTCAGGCTCAGCTTCTTTTTCTTGAATCGGTAGATGCTAAAAAGGACATTCAGATCTACCTGAATTCTCCGGGCGGATCGGTTTACGCCGGTTTAGGTATTTATGATACCATGCAGATCATTAGTCCTGATGTAGCTACAATTTGTACAGGTATGGCAGCCTCAATGGGCGCTGTGCTGATGTGCGCAGGCCAGAAAGGAAAGCGCACCGCATTAAAGCACGCCCGCGTAATGATCCACCAACCTCTTGGAGGCGCCGAGGGACAGGCATCTGACATAGAGATCACTGCGCGTGAGATCCAGAAATTGAAGAAAGAATTATATGAGATCATTGCGCACCATAGCGGGCAGACTTATGATAAAGTTTGGGCCGACAGTGACCGCGATTACTGGATGACCGCTGAGGAAGCCAGAAATTACGGAATGCTCGATGAGGTTCTGCTAAAAAAATAAGATTATTTTTTCTTTGAAATTAGATCCTTCCCCTCATGCGGGAAGGATTTTTTTTTGGTAAAATACTGTAATCCGGTTCAAATTACACGAAACATTGAGGTAAACGCGCTTAATGTTGAGGAGAAAACTTGACATTTCATCGATAAATTACTACATTTGAACGATCCTCAAAGTATTGTTATTCAAGGAAAAGCGTGTCAGAATTATTTCTTTAGAAAAAATTAAAAAAACCAATCGCTATGAAAACTTTTATTAAGCTTCTTTTTATACTCATTCTTGGAATAAAATCAGGTGCTGCGTTTGCCCAGTCGGCTAAAACGCCAAAACAGATTGCAGACGAAAAAGTTGCAGTATGCAAGGAAGTAGAAAACAAGTATCAGGTGATCGTTTCCAATACGCGCGCAAAACTTGCCTTAACTTCCGATTTGTGCGACATTGTCAAAAAAGAGAGAAAAGCTGATAAGACGACCTACTATAAATACAACGACCTCATCACATTAAAAATGTATTCTGACGCCGATCTGAAGACGATGAAAATGCCCCTGGAGTATGTCATTTATAAAGAAAACTAAAGCCCCTGTTTATGAAAAAAATACTACTCAGTTTAGTTCTGTTGAGCGTTTGTTTTATAATGCAGGCGCAGGTAGCTAACGATGATTGTGTGAATGCCACGCCGATTGCCATTCCTGCTTCAGGCAATATCTGTATTACAGGAACAACCGCGAACGCGCTGGGTACGATCTATACTTCACACCCTTGCTATCCCATCAATCAGAATATCCCTGACGTTTGGTACACATTTATTGCTGCGGGAAGCCAGAACGTGGTAACAGTTACACCTACAGGAGGAACACCCGCATCGCAGGTCGGTGTTACCTTAACCAACTTTCCCTGCAGCTCGGGTTCACTGAGTACCTGCAACATGTCATCAACAGCAGGCGGAACTGCTTCAGCGAATTATATTTATGCGGCAGGAACCCAGGTATGGATCAATGTGGGCTCCGTTCTTGCCCAGGGCGGATTTCAACTTTGCATCACCTCTACTACCCCGGTACCAGGACCAGGTGGGTCCTGCGCCACAGCAACAGTTCTTTGTGATAAATCGACATTTACGCTTCCGACTTTCCCCGGGAATGTTACGCCACTTCAACCCAGTTGTTTTGGTAACTCTTTCCAGGATCCTGTTTTCTACCAGTTCACCTGCGGACAATCAGGAACCTGTGAATGGACCGCTAATCCGATCGGTAATGCCACTGAACTGGATTGGGTAATGTATGATATAACGAGCACTTGTCCGAACAATACCACGCCTGAATTAGCCTGTAACTTTTTTTACGCCGGATCAAGCGGCGCTAATGCGGGAATGTCCTCTACATTAACAACCGCAAATTGTCCGATCACAAACGGAATAGGACCAAATACTTATGAGTATTGCGCCCCTGCAAATCTGGTCGCGGGAAATACCTATATGATCATTATTGACAATTATACCGCTATCGCCGGGCAGAACGCTGGTTTCACCATGTCCTTTGGCGGAACGTTTACGATAGCGCCTACATCCCAGTTCACGGCCAATCCGCTCAACAGTTGTAGTCCGCCGGTAAACGTAACATTTACCAATACCAGTACCACGGCAGTTAGCTACAGCTGGAACTTTGCAAATGGAAATACATCAACCGCTACAACTCCTCCCGCGCAAACCTATACTGCATCGGGGGTTTATCTTGTTTCTCTCGCTGCAACCTCACATACCGGTTGTGTGGATATTTCCACGCAAACCATTACCGTTGGAACACCACCTACGGTTACAGTTCCAACCAATACTACCGTATGTACGGGTGGCGCGATCCCTGCGGCAGTGTTTACGAGTACGCCGTCCGGGGCAACATTTGCCTGGACGAACAGTAATCCCGCAATCGGACTTGCTGCAAGTGGAAATGCAAACATCCCGGCTTTTAATGCGACAAATTCAACAGGTGCAACCATAACTGGCGTCGTCACGGTTACGCCGACGCTTAACGGATGCGTCGGCGCACCTCAGAGCTATACCATAACCGTGAACCCGGGGCCAACCTTAACTGCTGTAACAAGCCAAACGGTTTGTGCCAATGCGGCCGCAGCAGCTGTTAATTATAGCTCAAATCCTGCAGGGGCAACGGTAAACTGGACCAATACCAATGCTACAATCGGCGTTGCGGCATCGGGTGTTGGCGACATTCTCTCATTTACCGCACTCAACGCGGGAAATACGGCTGTAGCGGGAAACTTTTCCGCGACCCCAACACTGGCGGGATGTACCGGCCCACCTGTAACGTTTACAATTACTGTCAATCCTATTCCTGTGCTCACTGCAGTGCCGAGTCAAACAATATGCGCAACAACAAATACTACTGCGATAAATTTTGTTACTAATCCGGCTTCAACGGTTAACTGGACCAATTCCGACAATACAATAGGTGTGGGAGCCTCAGGCGTTGGAAACATAGCGGCTTTTACCGGAACCAATTCCGGCGCTGCAGGTGTAACCGCGAATTTTTCCGCAACTCCGGTAGTGAATGGATGTACCGGCGCTCCACAAACATTCAGTATTACAGTGAACCCAATGCCTGTGTTGAGTCCCGTTCCAGGCGAAACACTTTGTGCAGGAAACCCGACTACTGCTATTACTTATACAGTGAACCCGGCAGCCTCTGCAGTTAACTGGACCAATTCAAACGGAAGCATAGGCGTAGGCACTTCTGGTTTGGGAAATATTCCTTCGTTTACAGGAACAAATATAACTGCGGCTTCTGCCAGCGGAAACTTTGTTGCGACCCCCTCACTCAACGGATGTACAGGCGCTACCCAGACCTTTACCATAACAGTAAATCCAAGCCCGGTGCTGACTGCAATTCCCAGCCAGACAGTTTGTGCAACTATAAGTACCACTGCAATAAATTTCGTCAGTAATCCTGCAGGCGCAACAGTTAACTGGACCAATTCTGATAATACGATAGGAGTAGGGGCTTCAGGAACCGGAAATATTGGAGCTTTTACAGGAACAAATGCAGGAGCTGTTCCTGCAACAGGAAATTTTTCCGCAACGCCTGTTATGCTGGGTTGTACGGGTCCCGCCCAGACTTTTAGTATTACGGTGAACCCAATGCCTGTTCTGAGTCCTGTTCCGAGCCAAACACTTTGTGCAGGAAACCCGACCACTGCTATTGCTTATACGGTGAACCCGGCAGCTTCGGCAGTTAACTGGACCAATTCAAACGGCAGCATAGGTGTGGGCACTTCAGGTTTGGGGAACATCCCTTCGTTTACAGCGGCCAATATAACAGCGGCTTCTGCGATAGGAAATTTCACCGCAACGCCGTCATTGAATGGCTGTACCGGGGCGACACAATCTTTTACCATCACCGTAAATCCGACTCCCGTGTTAACTGCAATACCAAGTCAAACAGTTTGTGCAGGAGCGAATACAAGCGCAGTAAATTATGTAAGCAATCCTGCAGGCGCAACAATAAACTGGACAAACTCCGATAATACAATTGGTGTGGGGGCTTCAGGCGTCGGAAACATTGCTTCCTTCGCGGGGAACAATCCGGGGATTGCTTCTGTTACCGGAAATTTTTCTGCTGTGCCAGTCATGTTGGGATGCACCGGACCCGCTCAGACGTTCAGTATAACAGTAAACCCTATTCCTTCCATTCCGGCCGTTACAAGTCAAACCGTATGTGCAGGACTTCCAACCGCAACAATAAATTTCAATCCAAGCCCTGCGGCAACCGCAGTTAACTGGACCAATTCCCAGCCTTCAATTGGCACGGCAGGAAGCGGAAGTGGCGACATTTCAGCTTTTAACGGTATTAATTCAACAACAGCTGCAGTAACCGGAAACTTTATTGCTACGCCAACATTAAACGGTTGTTCAGGACCGGCGCAGAATTTCAGTATAACAATTAATCCCGGCGTTGTTGTGAACCCGATCGCGAATGTCACGGTTTGTAACACCGCTGCAGTTCCTGCCTCTGCTTTTACAAGTACTCCTGCGGGCGCCTCATTTGGCTGGACGAATAACGACCCTTCAATTGGTCTTGCAGCTTTCGGTTTAAATAATTATGCGACATTTAACGCGTCGAATCTTGGAACCTCACCGGTCACGGCCCTCATAAGCGTAACACCTACCCTGAACGGCTGTACCGGTCCGGCGGTAACCTATACGATCACCGTAAATCCAACTCCGGCGCCGCCAAATGTAGCTAACGTTACGTATTGCCTGCTTGATATTGCTGTTCCCTTAACTGCCACGCCATCAGCAGGCGCTACGATCAACTGGTGGGGAACAAGCGCTGCAGGCGGAGCTTCATCATCTGTTGCTCCCACGCCTTCAACCTCTGCAACAGGAACAATAAATTATTATGTATCCGAAGTAATCGCAACCTGTGAAAGTCCGCGGGCGCAGATCCAGGTGATCGTAAATCCCCTGCCGACAATTACTACTCCCGCGAACATCACCGTATGTGCAGGAGCCGCGGTACCCGGACAAAGTTTCACGAGCAATCCTGTGGGAGCCAACCTGAACTGGTCCAACAATAACAGCTCGATCGGACTTGCTGCCAGCGGGACCGGGAATGTTCCGGGCTTCAATGGAACCAATAGCGGATCGACCATACTTACGGGTGTGATAACAGTAGTGCCTGACCTTAACGGCTGTGTTGGCCCGGCTATAACCTATAGTGTGAATATTGATCCCATACCAACGGTTTCTGTAAGCAATGTAACCGTATGCAACAATGCGAACGTTGCCGCGACATCCTGGGTGAGCGTTCCGGCAGGTTCCACTTATACCTGGGTCAACAGCGATCCTACGATTGGTCTTAGCGCTTCAGGAAATGGGAACGCGACCGCATTTACTGCTCTTAACCCAGGATCAGCAGCTGTAGTGGCCATTGTAAGCGTAACGCCGACCTTGAACGGATGCGTAGGGATCGCCTACAATTATAACATCACTGTAAACCCGACACCGGCGGCTCCCCAAACTACCAACGTTACTTATTGTGTAAACGATGCTGCTGTTGCACTGATCGGAATTCCTTCCGCCGGAGGATCACTGAACTGGTATGGGACCAATGCTTCCGGAGGACCTTCCAGCGCTACCGCGCCAACCCCATCAACTGCTGTTGCAGGTACTACAAATTATTACGTTTCACAAACCATTAGCAATTGCGAAGGGCCGCGAGCGCCACTTGCAGTATTGGTGAACCCTCTGCCGGTTGCTACTTTATCGCCTCCTGCAGCAGGTTGCGAAACTTTTTGCACTGATCTAACAGTTACAAGCGTACCTCCAGGGATAAGTTATAACTGGGACCTTGGCAATGGCCTGTTCAGCGGAAATGACAGCGTACACAATTGTTATCCTCTTTCAGGGATCTACAATGTTTCGGTTACAGTTACCGACGTTAATAATTGTACAGCCTTAACAGCATTTCCAACCTGGATCACTGTTTACAGTAAACCAGTTCCCGATTTTACGGCTAGTCCGCAGCCGGTGAGTATTCTTGAGCCTAATGTGGATTTTATTAATCTTTCTACCGGAACCGCATTAAGCAATTACATCTGGGAATTTGGCGACCCGCTGAACAGTACCTCTACACTTGTCAATCCCAGTTTCGATTATTCAGTAGCCGGAGTTGGAACATACAGCGTAACACTGATCGCTTATAACATCAATGGTTGCGTAGATAGCATTACAAAGCCGATCATTATTGAAGATGATTTTACGCTTTATATTCCAAATGCTTTTTCTCCGAACGATGATGGGATCAACGATTTTTTCTATCCGAAAGGGATCGGCATTGACGAAAAACATTACCAGCTTTGGATCTTCGACCGCTGGGGGAATATGATCTTTTACAGTGATGAATGGGATAAATGGTGGGACGGAAAAGTGCAGGGTAAAGGAGATGACCCGGTACAGGAAGACGTGTACGTATGGAAAATGAAAGTACGCAGCTTTAAAGGCGATAAGAAGAGTCTCGTCGGGCACGTTACGGTTGTAAGATAATTGTTCATATTAAAGTAAAAAGCCTGCGCCATTCGCGCGGGCTTTTTTTTTATTTTTGGTAGCAGGAAAATTAAAAAGAATGAAGCAGTACCACGATCTGATGAGGCATGTGCTGGAGCACGGAACAAAAAAAACGGATCGCACCGGTACCGGCACAATAAGCGTATTCGGCTACCAGATGCGGTTCGATCTTGCAGAGGGTTTTCCCCTGCTCACGACAAAAAAATTACATACGCGATCCATTATTCATGAATTGCTCTGGTTCCTGAAAGGAGACACCAATATTAACTACCTGAAAGAAAACGGGGTCAGTATCTGGGACGAATGGGCGGATGAGAATGGAAACCTTGGTCCGGTCTACGGTTACCAGTGGCGAAGCTGGCCAACGCCGGATGGGAGGCACATTGACCAGATTTCCAATGTGATCGAGATGATCAAAAAAAATCCTGATTCACGCCGTCTCATCGTCAGTGCCTGGAACGTAGGAGAGATCGAAAACATGAAGCTTCCTCCCTGCCATGCTTTTTTCCAGTTCTACGTGGCCGATGGAAAACTCAGCTGTCAGCTCTACCAGAGAAGCGCTGATATTTTTCTTGGCGTTCCTTTCAATATCGCATCTTACGCTCTACTTACCATGATGGTGGCGCAGGTCTGTGATCTCAAATTGGGAGATTTCGTTCATACGCTTGGCGACGCGCATCTGTATTCGAATCATATTGAGCAGGCGAAGCTGCAATTATCCCGCGATCTCCGGAAGCTTCCGCAATTGAAAATAAATCCGGCGGTTAAAAACATTTTTGATTTCAAATTCGAAGATTTCACCCTTGAAGGTTACGACCCTCATCCGCATATCAAGGCAGCAGTAGCTATATAGCATTTTACCAGGGACATCAACATCCTGGATTTCTTACTCCTTTTTTTGATTTCTTAGTTTTTTTCGCATACATTAGTGTATAAATATTAAACCTATGCGCAATCAATTTATTTTTCTTTCATTGCTAACACTGGCGGCCTGTGCGGCTCTTGTGTGGTTCTGGCATCCTTTTGCCTGGGCGCTCATCGTTATCGTTCCTGTAATTGTGGTTGGCTTTTTCGATATGATGCAAACGCACCATAGCCTGATGAGGAATTACCCTTTACTCGGGCGCATGCGCTGGACGGCGGAATGGCTGCGTCCGAAAGTATACCAGTACTTTGTGGAGTCGGATACGGATGGGGCGCCTTTTAACAGACTCAGCCGTAACGTTATTTACCGCAGGGCAAAGAAAGTGAACGATACTACTCCGTTTGGAACACAGCTTAATGTATATGATTCCGGTTATGAATGGCTGAATCACAGCATAGCGCCATTGCCTCATAGTAAAATGGATCATGATCCACGAGTAACTGTTGGCGGCCCGGATTGTAAGCAACCTTATGCGGCCAGCATTCTTAATGTGTCCGCGATGAGTTATGGCTCTTTGAGCAAAAATGCGATCATGGCCCTGAACGGAGGAGCCAAACTGGGCGGCTTTGCGCACAATACTGGAGAAGGGGGATTGAGTCCCTATCACCTGGAGCCGGGCGGAGATGTGTTCTGGCAAATAGGAACAGGTTATTTCAGCTGTCGCAATATGGACGGCACATTTAATCCGGAAGCATTTGCAGAGCGGGCCGTACTTCCGAGTGTGAAAATGATAGAGATCAAATTGTCGCAGGGAGCAAAACCGGGACACGGAGGAATTTTACCTGCGGCGAAAGTGAGCGAGGAAATTGCAAAGATCCGCTTGGTGGAAAAAGGAAAAGACGTAATGTCTCCGCCTTATCATACCGCTTTTTCCACGCCTTTGGAATTGGTCCATTTCGTTAAGAAATTGCGCGACCTTTCAGGTGGAAAGCCTGTTGGGTTTAAATTATGCGTGGGAAGAAAATCACAATTCATTGCGATCTGCAAAGCCATGATCAAAACAGGGATCATGCCTGACTTTATAACGGTTGATGGGGGAGAGGGCGGAACAGGTGCGGCTCCGCTGGAATTCAGCAATTCGGTTGGAATGCCCTTACGCGACGCGCTTGCATTCGTGCATGACACTTTAAATGGCTTCGGGATCCGCCGTCATATTAAGATCATTGCTTCAGGTAAGGTGCATACAGGGTTTGACCTTGTAAAAAACATTTCACTGGGCGCGGACATGTGCAACAGCGCGCGCGCCATGATGCTTTCATTAGGATGCATCCAGGCGCTGGAGTGTAATACAAATAAATGTCCCACAGGCGTGGCCACGCAGGATCCTAAATTATACGTTGGGCTCGACGTTGCGGATAAGCGCGTGAGAGTTGCTAACTTTCACCATGAAACAGTTAAAGCAGCTGTTGAGCTGATGGCAGCATCAGGGATCGAGCATTCCAGCAAGCTGCACCGTTCCTTTATTTACAGGAGGGTAAGCGCGGGACAGATCCAGACCTATGCAGAGACCTATCCCAATATGCTGAAAGGCGCATTGCTCGAGGCTCCGTATCCTGCAGGCTGGGAACTCGACATGATGAACAGCAGCGAAAATACTTTTGATGCGGCCATAAATTATGCATAGGACTTATTAGCGATCACGTATGTTCGAGATCCAGATAGGTTCAGGTAACAAAACTGTAGGCAGTTTATAAAATTAACATACCGGGTAGTTTACTCCAACTCAATATTATCAATTGAAAAATAATGTTGTCGTTTAGCAGGTTCGCGTCAGCAATAGCGGTGGCTTGAACGAAGCGCAGGCCCGTGGCATTTACGTTCAAGCTATCCGCGGTATAGATGGCTTGCCTGCAGCCATCTATAATTGCCTTCGCGGACCAGGAGCTTTTGATTAATTTTGGCGACTCAAAAAGTGAGAAAAATAAGCCAGATATCCTGATATTTATTTTGTTAAAGCCCAATATTCTGTTATTTTTGGGCTCAGAAAAAACATCATACCTATATGGAACACCATTCAGAACACAACGAATCACCTAAAAGAGTAGCTTTTGGCGCACCGATCATCATGGGCCTTTCTTTCTGGATCATCACATTTGGTTTTCTAAGCATGTGCGACGGACCTAAAGAGTGCTGCGAAGGAGACAAGGAATGTTGCAAAGAACAAAGCGAGTGCAAGCACGAGGGAAAAGAAGAAGCCAAAGAAACTTCTGAGAAAACCATGGTGATGGATACTACAAACGTTGCTAAAGAGGCAGATACTACAAAAAGCCTTGATGATGTGAAAGTAGCGCCGGTGAATGAAGAGACAAAAAAAGAAGAAGAGAAAAAATAATTTCTAAATTATAGTGAGAAGAAGATCCTGTCGTAAATGACGGGATTTTTTTATTGGTACCATGTAGAAACCGAACCGCTACTTGTTTCAGCCTCGTGTAAATTTTATACTGTTGAGCGCGATAGGATATCCTGTTCCTTTAAGAAAACTGCCTTACTTCTTCGTTTGCTTCTTTGGCGCTGCTTTTACCGGACTTTTCTTTTCCGGCTTATTGGATGGCGCTTCAATCTTTAAAGCCGCCATGATCAGTAACTGGTTCTCCAGGATCTTTTTTAACATGATCTTATTTTCCTTTTTGCTCATGATCTGTTTTTTTTAATTGTAAACTTAAGCATTAAGAGTCTGAATTGCTTTACAGGTCCAAAAAAACCTTTACCTGAATTGTACAGAATTGATGCCTTTAAGTCTTATTGCGTAAATGTACAACAGCTAACAGAACTTGCCTTTACAATTTAAAACTGTAATACTACATTATTCAGGCAAGAGAAATAAACTTAACAATTTCTTAACATTGAATTTTGATTCGTAAATATTGAGTTAACATTGGATGTACAATTTTGTAACGTTTTAAACATGTAAAACTAACAAGATGCTCATTCGAAACTTAATTACAGCATACATACTGCTAAGCACAGCAGTTCTTATGGCACAAACACCTGCGGAACCACTCAACAACGATAGTCTGACCAAATCGCTTAATGCTTTAAAAAAAGAGGTCGACGAGTTGAAAAATCTGAAAATAACGGGTTGGGTACAGGCGCAATTGCAGTTTGCGGATTCCAATGGTGTTGCCAATTTCGATGGAGGAAATTTTGCTCCTAATGCCGACAAGCGTTTTATGATAAGGCGCGGACGTATTAAGTTTACCTACAATCAGAAAAACAGTCAATATGTAATGCAGATCAATGGTACGGAGCGTGGACTCAACCTTACCGAGATCTATGCTTCATTTACTGAGCCCTGGTTAAAATCTTTTTCAATTGTTACAGGGGTAATGAACCGCCCTTTTGGATTTGAGATCGATCAGTCATCAGCTGTTCGTGAATCGCCTGAGCGATCGCGTTACACGCAAATACTGATGCCCAATGAGCGTGACATGGGCGCGAAGCTTGTTTATGTTGCGCCTAAAAATTCAAAGTTGAATGGCTTAAGATTAGATGCGGGATTTTACAATGGACAAGGCGTCTATGTTCCCGGAACATCAACCCCTTCAGGTTATCCTGCCGGGAATATCCCTGTTTTAGGAGTGAATGAGTTTGATTTCGGAAAAGATTTTATTGGAAGGCTCAGCTACTACAAAGGATTTAACAACGATAAAATAAAGATCGGGATCGGAACCTCTCATTACAATGGAGGAAATATTGCTCAGAACAATGTAGTATACAATTCCATAGGTACCGACAGTCTTGGAGTAAAAAGCTGGAAAGCCGCCGATACTTCTTCAACTATGTACAAAGGAAAGATCTTACCGAGGATCTATTATGGAGCTGAGGCATTCTTCAGCATTAAAACACCTGCCGGCACCACTACCTTGCGTGGAGAATACGTAACAGGTACGCAAACCGGTACTTCTGGCTCATCCAGCAGCCCGTTCTTTTTACCTGCGGCCAATACACCGATGTATGTAAGGAATTTCAGCAGCTTCTATGCCTATTTCATTCAGCGGATCGGGGAAAGCAAGCATGAAGTAGTGGTGAAGTATGAAGGCTATGATCCGAATACAAAGGTTACCGGAAAGGACCTTCTTGGCCCAACCAGGAACAATTTGTCAAGCGCGGACATCAAATACACCCAGCTCGCTTTCGGTTATAATTATTACCTTGACACGCACGTAAAATTCATGGTATTTTACAATATGATCAAAAACGAAGTTGCCGGAAATGGCACAACAGGCATAGCAGGATTTACTAAAGACATTAAAGACAATATCTTTACGATAAGAATGCAATACAGATTTTAAAAAAGCTTAATATTAGTTTAACTTTGAGCGTTCTATAAACGGGTACTTTTACAAAAAAGAAATATGACAACAGGAATTTTAATATTACTTATATTTTGCCTTCTACTTGCTTTTTCATTTGAATTTGTAAACGGTTTTCACGATACCGCCAACGCGGTAGCAACTGTGATCTATACCAACAGCTTAAAACCTACGGTTGCCGTTGTATGGAGCGGGATGTGGAATTTCCTGGGATTGATCTTTAGCGTTTACCTCTTCAGCGCCGGTGTTTCCGTTGCAATGGGAATCCTGAACCTGCTGCCGATAGAAGCCCTGACCGATACCAGCATTTCTCACGGGGTCGCAATGATCCTTGCGGTATTGTTAACCGCTCTTTTATGGAATCTCGGGACCTGGTTCTTCGGGATCCCCGCTTCTTCTTCTCATACCCTCATCGGCTCCATTCTCGGGATCGGGCTGGCTTTTTATTTTATTAATGGAAAAGATGCCGTGAACTGGGGAAAAGCGCAGGACATTGGTTTATCCTTACTGGTATCACCCCTGGTCGGTTTTGCCTTATCTATCATTGTCATGTTCATTTTCAAGCGTACGATAAAAAGCGAGATCATTTACAAAGAGCCTGTTCCGGGCAAGAAGCCGCCGGTATGGGTACGTGCTATTCTTATTTTTACCTGTACCCTGGTGAGTTTCTTTCATGGAAACAACGATGGACAGAAAGGGATCGGTCTTATCATGCTGATCCTGATCGTGCTTGCTCCGAGCTATTATGCCATCAAATCGGATTACCCCGTGGAGAAAACATACACTGAAATGGCGCACATGAGCAAAATGATCTATTTGATCGATACCACCAAATTATCTGCGAAAGAACGCACCGATATTGCAAAAACAAAAGACCGTTGCGCACAGCTGGTTGGGCTCATCGAAAACAAAAAAACCGTTGAGCAGATCGATTCGCTCAAGCGTTTTGAAGTAAGGAAAGATATTTTAATGATCTCCAAGAATGCGGAAAAGATCGGGCTGGGAGAAAACTCTTCCTTAAGTACCAGGGAAAAATCAGAACTGAAAGGGGTGATCAAAGAAGCTAAAAAGATCACGGATTATGCCCCGGAATGGGTGATCATCCTGATCTCTATCTCACTTGGCCTCGGAACCATGGTAGGCTGGAAACGTATTGTAAAAACAATTGGAGAGAAGATCGGAAAGCAGCACATGAGCTACGCACAGGGCGCTTCCGCTGAGATCGTTGCTTCAGCTACAATTGGAATGGCCTCCGCCTGGGGACTTCCCGTAAGTACTACACACGTGCTTTCATCGGGTGTTGCAGGTTCAATGGTGGCTAAAAAAGGATTGAAGAACCTTCAGCCCAAAACCATCAAGACGATTGCGATGGCCTGGGTGCTCACATTGCCGGTTACTATGGTGCTTTCAGGCGCATTGTTTCTTTTATTCCGGATGATATTCTAAATTTTTTGTTTAGTTGTCCCACAGAAACCGGTTCCGCAAAGGACCGGTTTTTTTTATCCTTCTAGATCAGTCAGTATGATCCCGAAGCTTGTAAATAACAGTTTTTTAACGAATTGTTAATGAAATTAGTGCCGGATTTTGGCACTGTTTACCTAACTTTGCGCCGGAGTGAAAATCCTATAGGAAAGATCCTTTTCCGAAACCACCCCTTCTAAAAGATAATGATGAAAAAAGTTATTCTTTTCCTGGGGCTGAGTTTATTCCATTGTGGTCTTACACGATCACAATCCATTATTATCAATGAAATTTCCCAGGGGCCCTCAGGTGCAAAAGAATATGTTGAATTCCTGGTGACCGGGACCCCGGTTTGCTCCACTACTTTACCCTGCCTCGATCTCCGCGGATATATTTTTGACGATAATAACGGGACTTTTGCTCCCGGCGCGGGAACAGGAATTGCATCCGGTTGTGTTCGTTTTGCAAACACCGCGTTCTGGTCCTGCATCCCAATAGGAACGATCATCGTGATATACAATGATGCAGATCAAAATGCTTCTCTCCCCGCACAGGACCTTTCCATGTCAGATGGTAATTGCAGGCTTGTGATCCCTGTCAGCAATTGCGTTCTTCTCGAGAAGCATGCTTCTCAGCCTTCTGCCGGGATTTCAAGTTATCCTTCCTCCGGTTTTGTCTCCTGCGGAAACTGGACCCCGCTTTCCATGGCCAATTCCGATGATTCATTCCAGATCCGCGATGCTGCCGGAACATTGTTGCACGGAATAAGCTGGGGGAACAATACCACAGCGAACATTATTTATTTTTCAGGGACCGCAGGTGGAATGGCGATCTACATGTCGAATGCAATTAATAATAACCCGGCTTTACAGGCTAACTGGACCGAAGCGGTTGTTGCCGGGAATGAAACACCGGGAGCTCCAAACAACGCGGCAAATGCGGCCTGGATCAGTTCCATGAATAATTCCTGTGTTCCACTTAGTGTTTTAAATGCATCGGTATCTTCCTCTAATGCAGGTTGTACTTGTTCAGGAAGCGCAACTGTAAACGCAAGCGGAGCCATGGCGCCCTATACCTATTCATGGGCTCCTTCAGGAGGGAATGCTGCAGTAGCTTCTGGTATGTGCCCGGGAAATTATACCTGTACGGTGAGCAGCGCAAACGGCTGCACGAATACGGTAACAGTCACGATCACATCGGCCATAACACTTTCAGCTGTCCCTGTTATCACCCCGGTTTCCTGTAATGGGGGAAGTGACGGAACCATAACATTGGCGGTAAGCGGCGCCAGCGGCCCGGTAACCTATTCCTGGGCGCCTTCGGGTGGAACAGGAATAATGGCAGGCGGTTTAAGTGCCGGCACATATACTGCGAGTGTTTCTGATGCTTCAGGTTGCAGCATAAGCATAAATGCATTAGTAAGTGAGCCTGCCGCATTAACTGCTGCTATTAACCAAAGCAATGTAAGTTGTAATGGAGGAACAAATGGCGTTGCATCTGTCTTTGCTTCGGGAGGAAATTCAGGTTATACCTATTCCTGGTCTTCCTCCGGCAGTACTTCAGCTAGTGCAACGAACCTCGGGGCGGGCACTTGCATCTGTACCGTTACCGATGCTAAAGGATGCATAGTACTGGCAGCTGCAACACTGACGGAGCCTCCAGCTATAAATGCAATGCTTTCTCACAATGATGTGCTCTGCAATGGCGCCTCAACCGGAAGTGCTTCTGTTACTGCTTCGGGTGGAACAGGCGCTTACACTTACGCATGGTCGCCTTCAGGAGGAACCGGGGCAGCAGTGAACGGACTTAATGCGGGAAATTATGCCTGTACGGTTAGTGATGCAAATTCCTGCAGCGCTGTTTTTTCTTTGGTGATCTCAGAGCCCCCTGCTTTAACCGCTTCTTCAACTTCCACTAACCTTAGCTGTAATGGCTCCGGTAACGGATCAGCCGCAGTATCTGTAAGTGGTGGAACGGGTGCATACACTTATTCCTGGCTGCCAATCGGAGGAAATGCTTCTTCAGCAACAAGTCTCCCCGCAGGCTCTTATACCTGTACCATCAGCGATGCTGCTTCCTGCCAGCTGACAAAAGCGATGAGCATTACTGAACCTCTCCCGATTAGTATAAGTGTGAGCAATGCAAACATTTGTTCAGGACAAAACGCTACTCTTACTGCTGCCGTTAGCGGAGGGACCCTTCCTCTGGCATATTCCTGGAACGGCGGAGCTTCTTCGGGATCGGGCATCACAATTAGTCCTCCATCCTCTACTTCCATTAGTGTCGTTGTTACCGATGCGAATGGATGTGTTTCACCTGTGGCAAGTGGAACTATCAATGTGGCCCTTCCATTATCGCTCAGCATTTCGCCTGGGGACAGTATTTGTCCCGGTAGCAGCGGAACTCTTTCTGCATTGGCGAGCGGCGGCGTTGGGCCTTACCAGTATACCTGGCAGCCTGGAAATATGATTGGCCCGACGATCAGTGTTTCGCCGGCGCTAACTACTTCTTATACGGTCACTGCAAATGATATTTGTACGGTTCCCGGTATTTCCGCAGCTGCGGCAATCATACTTAAAAGTACTCCCGCTGTTTATTTTTCAACGAGTGGTCAGGATGCCTGTGCTTATAGTTGTGTTGATTTCAAGGACAGCTCATCGGTTGCGGGAAGCTCCATGACTTCCTGGAACTGGAATTTTGGCGATGGCGCTACTTCCTCACTCAAGGATCCTACACATTGTTATAACCAGACCGGTTCTTTTGCCCCCTCATTAACTGTAACCGCCTCCAATGGCTGTTCGTCTTTCTTTTCCTCTTCTGTTCCTATTGACCTTTCTGCAGCGCCGGTCGCGGATTTTACCGCTTCTTCGTATGAGCAGAGCATACTTTCTCCTGAAATTACATTTACCAATATTTCTGTTAACGCTGTTGCGGTTACCTGGGTATTTCCCGACGGAAGCACCGGTAACCAGGACTCCTTCAATCATGAATTTACAGCTGAGGGAATTTATCCTGTATTGCTCATTGCTTATAACAGTAAAGGCTGCGCTGACAGCAGTATAAAGAATATAATAGTTGTTCCGGAATTTTCATTTTACGCTCCTGATGCTTTTTCACCTACTGGCGATCTGCTGAATGAAAAGTTTCTTCCGCTTGGCGAGGGCTGGGACGAAAAGAGGTACAGGCTGCAGGTGTTCGACCGCTGGGGAAATAACATATTTAATACCGATGATCCGAACGAGGGCTGGAATGGTAAAGTGAACGGAGTGCCTGCTGAGGTGGATACTTATGCCTGGAAAGTAGATGTGTTCGATCTCTTCAATAAAAAACATAATTTCTACGGACAGCTTACCATTGTCCGCTAGGCATAAAAAAATCCCGCAGACGGGATTCAATTTTTTTTTCAAATAGTCTATGGAGCGCTCAGCTCCGGACTCTCAACTACATTGCTCTTATTCTTCGAGCGGTCGTACATGTAAAACCTGTACTTTAAAGTTTTATGGGAGGTGGATTGTCTGTATCCGTTTTTCAGATCCACATAGATCTCTCCTTTAAGCGCTTTATTCTTGTTGGTATTTTCCACATACTGAATACGCTGGCGGATAAGTCCCGAATCGATTTTCGTCAGCGTAACCAATCCGGAATCTGTTTGTATGGTCTGTGTGTATGGGATCAGGGAATAGACAAACTGTCCTGTATTATCCTTGTGCAAAACCTGTATGTAAAGGTTATAATAGTAGGTAGAATCGGCTCCTGTAAGCGTTAAGTTCTCATCCGCTTTTAAACCAATATCACCGTCGCCATCAGTGAATTTATAAACCAATAACGCATTGTAAGAGTCGTAAGCCTGGAAAGACTTGAACTCGATCACGGGTTCATTCGGATAAGATTCTTTCTTCAGGCAACCGGGAAAAATAAGTCCGGCGAGGAGAAGAAAAAAAAAGTATTTGGGAAGCTGTTTCATGATAAAAACCGAAACATAAAATTAAGCATTAAATTTGTCTTATCAAAATGACCTCAAACCCTAAATTGAAAGCGCTCAGCGGGAAAATGTTCAGTAGTACCAACGAAGAAAGCTTCAGGGATATTGCCCTGGAAGTGTACCAATATCAAAGCTTACATAATAAAGTATATGCGGCTTACCACAGGGCACTGAAAATCGACCCACTCACTGTCAACAGCATAGAACTGATCCCTTTTCTTCCGGTAGAATTTTTCAAGCACCACAAGGTAATTACAGAAGCAGGGGAAGCTGATGCTGAGCTCGTGTTTACCAGTAGTGGGACAAGCGGACAGATCACATCGCGGCATTATGTTCCGGATCCGGAGATCTATGAAAAAAGTTTCAGCCGCAGCTTTGAATTGTTTTATGGAAGCCCCAGCGATTATTGCATTCTTGCTTTATTACCTTCTTACCTCGAGCGTGAAGGCTCTTCGCTGGTATACATGGCGGATAAGCTGATCCGTTTATCAGGTCATTCCGAAAGCGGTTTTTACCTGAATAACTATACAGACCTCATAAATAAGCTGGAAAATTTAAAAAGTAAAGGGCAAAAAACGCTCCTGCTTGGCGTTACTTATGCGCTGCTTGATCTTGCCGACGCCGGCTGCATTCCCGGTGAGAATTGCATAGTAATGGAAACCGGCGGGATGAAAGGAAAGCGTAAGGAAATGGTCCGCGAGGAACTGCATGCCTATCTTAAAGAAAAGTTAAAAGTAAAAGCTATCCATTCCGAGTATGGGATGACGGAATTGCTTTCACAGGCATACAGCAAAGGCGAGGGAATTTTTCACTGCCCAGCCTGGATGAAGATCCTGATCCGTGACATCAATGATCCATTTTCTCTTCTTCCTAATGGAAAAAGCGGTGGTATCAACGTTATTGATCTGGCCAATCTTTACTCCTGTTCTTTCATTGCGAATAAAGATCTCGGGAAAAAACATGCAGACAATTCTTTTGAAGTGTTGGGGCGTTTTGACAACAGCGATATCCGGGGATGTAATCTCATGGTGGAATAATTTATTGTTGCGGTTGCAAGCCCGGTAACATTTCGTTTGGAAAATTGTAAGAACGGAGCAGAGCGTAGCCTTGAGCAAACTCGCCGACGAGAGTTGAACGGGATTTTCGCTGAAGGTCTTAGCGTGACTGCCTGAGCTGGTACGTTTGGACATTCGTGAAAATTGCGGAGGCGGGAAGCAATCGTTTGCTCTTGACTTCTTTTGCTCCTTTTCTTGGTCAAGCAAGAAAAGGAGAATGTCCAATATAAAGGATATGTTTTCATTTGGTTTAATCATGGAACAATGAAAAAAATAAATAGAAGGGCAATATATTCTTACCTTTGCGGCTCAAATTTTAAAGACCATGAGCTCTCCAAAACCCAATAACGATCACCTGTACAAGATAATCCGCATCAACGAGATCATGTGGCTGGTTTTCGGCGGCATTGCGATCATCCTAACCGTATATTCGCTTGTTACTGCCAGCCGTGAGCAGGCCATTTATTTTCTCGCACTTACCTTCCTCTCAGGGTTATTGTATTCTTTTAAAAGAAGACAGCGGATCCGTTACCAGAAGCGGGAAACAGAAATAGCAGAGGAACAGCGGAAAAAGAAGTAATTTTCGCCTGACAGTATAATTAGCTGTTTTTCACGCTGTTAAATTGCTTGCAAAACTTCACCATTTTGCCTTTATTCTTTATATTTGCAATCCTTAAATTTTAATTATGAGTGTTTTAGAAAAGATCCGTAGTAAAACCGGTTTATTGGTCGGCCTGGTTGGTTTAGCTTTAATCATTTTCGTTCTGCAGAGCGCACTGGAAACAGGTAACTCTTTATTCGGTTCAAATGAGCGTACGGTAGGTACGATCGCAGGAAAGAATATCGATTATATGGAATTCAGTCAGAAAGTGAACGATATGGTCACACAATACCAGGCAAGTGGTCAGCAGGTAGACGACCAGATGAAGCAAAACATCATCGAGCAGTCATGGAACCAGCTGATCAACGAAAGAGTAATGAAAACGCAGTTTGATAAGCTGGGCATTACAGTAACCAATGAAGAGCTGTATGACCTGATGCTGGTTAACCCGCATGCTTATGTAACTCAATACTTCACAGATCGTCAAACAGGTAAAGTATACGAGCAGTTTGCAAAAGCAGATGGCACACTTGACCTGGTAAAGTTGAATTCATTCGTTCAGCAAATGACCCCTGAGCAGGAAAAATTCTGGAAATCACTGGAGGACCAGATCCGCGAAGTGCGCCTGGTTGAAAAATACAATGGCCTGATCAAGAAAGGGGTTTATGCTACCACTGCCCAGGCACGCAACGACTATATGGCTCAAACACACTCGATGAATATGAAATTTGTTGTGAAGCGTTATTCTTCCTTAGCGGATTCAGCTGTTCAGGTTACAGATGAGGAGATCCGGAAATATTACAATGAGAATCAGTACCTCTTCAAGAACGAGGAAGCAACCCGTAAGATCGAATACCTCGTGTGGGACGCGATCCCTTCAAATGAGGATGTTGAAGATATTAAAAAAGAAATGGCAACTGTTGCTGAAGATTTCCGCAATGCAAAAACAGAGTCGGAAGATTCAGCCCTGATGAAGGAGAAAAATGAAAATGAGCTAGTAGATGTAGGCATGTTCAAAAAAGGGATGATCAGTCCTGAAATTGATTCTACCGCATTCTACACCGCGCCAAAAGGATCTGTGTTCGGGCCTTACCAGGAGAACAATACCATTAAAGTAAGTAAGCTGGAAGATGTTGTTTCAGTTGCGGATTCAGGTAAAGTACGTCACATACTAATTGGTTATACCGGTTCCATACAAGGGCAGGATATAAAACGTGACAAAGGCCAGGCTAAAAAATTAGCGGACAGTCTTGTGAACGTGCTTAAGCAAGGCGGAAACTTCGATAAGCTCGTCGATACTTACAGTGAAGACGGCGGCAAGAAAAAGCCGGACCTGTCTAATCCCCAGGTAAAATCCCAGATCGCACGTTTCTTTCCTAATCCGAAAGATACCAATACCTGGAAAGGTAAGGGCGGGAATTACGGATGGATCCGCGAGGGAAGCCGCGAATGGGTAGAGTCTTTTGTAAAAGGCGCCACTGAACATAAAAAAGGAGATATTTTTGTTGCAGAGTCTAATTTCGGATACCATATTATGGAAGTGCTGGACGTGAGCAAAGGAACCACTACCAAATACAAAGTGGCAACCATTACTCAGAAAATTGAGCCAAGCGATGCCACCCGTCAGAAATTCTATGCAGAGGCGACTGATTTTTCAGGAAAGAACAACACAAAAGACCTCTTCGATAAAGCGGTTGATGCACAAAAGCTCAACAAGCGTATAGCGGATAACATAAAAGAAAGCGATCGTACTATCGCAGGGATTGAGAATCCTAAGGAGCTTATCCGCTGGGCTTACGCAGCTAAGAAAGGTGATGTATCCCAGGCTTATGAATTCGGTAACCGTTTCGTGGTTGCTACAGTAAGCGATATAAAAGAAAAGGGAACCGCTCCGCTGGAACAAGTGAAAGAAGATGTGACAATGAAAGTGAAGAAGGATAAAAAAGCCGAGCAGTTCACCAAAGAGCTGAGCGATAAAATGGCTGGTGTGAAATCGGTAGCTGATCTTGCTCTAAAAGTTAATCTTCCTGCAGAGCGCGCTGAGAACATATTATTCAGCAGTTATTCAGTAACTGGGGTTGGTCGCGAAGACGCATTATGCGGCGCAGCAAGTGTAGCTAAACCGAATGTGATCTCCGCTAAGCCGCTAAAAGGCGATATCGGAGTTTATGTTTACGAGATTGAATCCGTAAAAGATGTTCCTGTAAAAGATTACAAAGCAACTCAGAAAAGCTCGACGATGTCTATGGCATCACGGGTAGACTATGAGGTTTCGGAAGCTTTAAAGCAATTGGCAAACATCGAGGACCATAAGGCGAAATTTGATTTTTGATCCTGTTAGTGAGGCAAGACGCAGTCGCAGCCGAGCGTTACAGGATCATATCCCGACGAAGGAGGGATCCAAGTAGAATGGCAAGACGCAGTCGCAGCCGGGCGTTACAGGATCATATCCCGACACAGGAGAATGACGGGACGAAGTTGAAACCGAGAGAGTAAGCGGCAGGAATTCTAAAGCGAACTAATTATAAAGAAGATCTGCGAAGAGCTTATAGCACAAACAATGAAACTGAAGAGAATAATAATCTAAATAAATTTAAAAGCGGTCGCCATGAAAAGGTTGACCGCTTTTTGTTTTAAACCAAGGAGAAAAAATGAAAGTAAAAACACTGGGACAGTTCATCATCGAGAAGCAAAGTGATTTCCCATTTGCAAAAGGGGAGCTTTCCCGTTTGTTACGCGACATCGGCATCGCCGCAAAGATCGTTAACCGCGAAGTAAGCAAGGCGGGACTGGGCGAAATATTGGGCGAAACCGGTGAAATTAATGTGCAGGGAGAAAAAGTGAAAAAGCTTGACATATTCGCAAACGAACAGTTCATTGCGGCGCTGAAAGCAGGTGGGGAGTGCTGCGCGATCGCTTCCGAAGAAAATGAAGAGATCATTCCTGTTGACAACGAAGTGTCGCGCAATGCAAAATACGTTGTCGCAATGGATCCGCTCGACGGTTCTTCCAATATTGATGTGAATGTTTCAGTCGGTACCATTTTTTCCATTTACCGCCGCTTAACCCTGAGCGGACCTGGTACCAATGAAGACTTTTTCCAGCGTGGAACCGAGCAGATAGCTGCGGGATATGTAATCTACGGATCTTCAGCCATGTTGGTCTATACTACCGGTAAAGGCGTTAATGGCTTCACGCTTGATCCGAGCATTGGTGAATTCTGCCTTTCTCATCCGAACATGAAAATTCCGAAAAGTGGCAATGTATATTCGGTCAATGAAGGCAATTACCTTCATTTTCCTGATGGCGTAAAAAAATACATCAAGTACTGCCAGGAAGAAGACAAAGCGACAAAGAGACCCTATTCTTCGCGTTATATCGGATCGGGTGTTGCGGACATTCACCGGAACCTGATCGTTGGCGGGATCTACATTTATCCTACTACTACCAAATCGCCAAAAGGCAAGCTGAGGTTGCTTTATGAGTGTGATCCGCTTGCCTTCATTATTGAGCAGGCTGGCGGTAAGGCCACTGATGGAAAGAACCGGATCATGGAAATAAATGTGAAAGAGCTTCACCAGCGTACGCCGCTTTTCATTGGCTCTTCTGATATGGTTGATAAGGCGATGGAATTCATGAAGTTACATGCAGAGACACAAGTTTAGCTTATTCAAAACCTAATAATTTCCGCATTCCGTATTGACTTTACCCTTTTTTTCAGGTAGCTTTACCTTATATCTGTGTAACCACAAATGGATTAGCCGGGTATAAAGTAACAGTTATCTTAACTATTCCGAATATGAAAAAAATAATTACCACGCTCTTTCTTTCAAGCCTTTCAACTTTTAGTTTTTGTCAGAACCTCCGTTTCCTGGAACACGGGTCAGCCACTCCTGCGCAGGCTGTTTATAATGTCAATGTTGACGCTTCATTAGGCGATGCTTACGATCTGGATATTGAAAACATGTCCTCCAATGCATTGAACCTGAAGATCCGTAAGACAGTTGTTTCGACGCCTGTGGGATGCGCAACACCAAATGATGTTATTTTTTGCGATCCGGTTAACTGTTATTCCAATCCTGCAACTAATGTAGGTGTTGCATTCCCGATCAATGCCAACCAGGTGATCGATCCTTCTCCGAATTTATATGGCTTAAGAGCCGACCTGCTCGCGGGTTCCTGCCTGGGTACTTATATTGTGCGTTATAAGGTGTTCAATACCGCGGCTCCTAATACAGATACAGCAAGCGTAACATTCATCTACAACGTTACCCCAACAGCAATTGCAGCTATCGATGCGAAGAATTTCATGCTTTCCGCAGCATTGCCAAATCCGGCAAGTACAAATGCAACCATAAAATATGATTTTGCCGCAGTTCCATCTACTGCCTCCATAAGGATCTTTAATACGGTTGGAGCCCTGGTGAAAGAATTTAAGCTCGAAGGACAGGAAGGAAAAGTAAGCATTGACGCTTCGTCTCTCGAAGACGGTATGTATTTTTATACGCTCAGCGTGAACAATAAACCGGTAAGCACTAAAAAGCTGTTGGTCAACCACTGATCATTTAAATAAGTAAAGAAACCCTGACCTACGGTTGGGGTTTTTTATTTTATGTAAATTTGATTTGAAATCCATTTGTCACTGATCAAATGAAACGCTTGGCAACCTTTTTTTTTCTTTTTCTTTTTGCCTGCAGCGGCTTTACTTCCCTTGCGCAGCAAAAGGATGAGAAATGGTATTTGCTGAAGCTTCCTGCAACCATTAGTCAAGGTGATAATTACCTCCTCGATTCGATACTTCCGCTTTATCACGCCGCAAAACATGATTCCTCGCGCCTTGCTTATCTTAATTTCCTGGCTGAAAACCTAAGCGATGAAAACCTTTGGCCGGCATATAACCAGCTTATGCTGAAGCTTTCAGAAAAGGCTGGCGATAAGCCATTCAGCCTGAAATACAGGGCGTCAGCTTACAATAATACCGGTCTTCATTATGCTGATCTGGGTGATCTGGTCAACGCAGAAAAATACCTGCTGAAAGCAATTGAGATGGAAAAAAAACAAAATAACCTGTCGGGAATTGCGACGGGTTATAACAATATCGGGATGCTGAAGCAAAGTCAGGGAGAGCTCCCCGAGGCGATCGCTTATCTTATCAAATCCAAAGAGATCCAGCAAAGAACAGGCGATCAAATGGGGCTGGCAACCGCACTGAATAATATTGGCTTGCTTTTTATTCAGCAGGGTAATATTAATGAAGCCATCAACTATTATTCAGAGGGACTTAGATTGAGGGAGAATATGAAAGACAGGAATGGTACGGCCACTTCTTTGTTGAATCTTGGAGACCTGTACATGAGTCAGGCTGAATATGAAAAGGCGAGGGAATATTTTAACCGGTCCATAAAGCTTTCTGAAATTAGCGGCGATAAACGCATATTGGTTACCGGCTACAATTACCTTGCAATTGTAGAGTTCCGCGAAAAGAATAATGATAAAGCGGAGGAGCTTCACCTGAAGGCGTTGAAAATAGCGGAAGAGCTCGGGAACCCGGTTGTGATCGGTACCACACTCGGCGACCTGGGTATTATTTTCCTAAAAAGAAAAGAATATAAGAAGGCCCTCGAATACAATTTAAGAGCAGTACAGTTCCTGGAAAATGCCGGCGATAAAGTAAGCGTTTCAGACGCGTATGAAAATGCCGGTCTTACTTATCAATTGCTTGGAAATATAAAAGAAGCTCAAAAATACGGAGAACTTGCTATGCGATCAGCGAGGGAAGTAGGTTCCCCCGCAAGCATTAAGAAAGCGGCTGACTTGCTTTGCGATGTCTACAGGAAGCAGGGAAGATACGAAGAGGCCCTTGAAATGCATGAGCTGTACATACAGATGGGGGATAGCATTAATAACGCTGAAACCCTCAAGGCATCGATGAAACAGCAGTTCAGGTATGAATATGAAAAAAGGGCCGCAGCTGACAGCGTGAGAGTAGCGGAGGAAAAAAAGGTAACCAGCGCACAA
>JBJMLS010000315.1:0-14319 GCA_045805185.1 Bacteroidia bacterium
ATAGGTATTACTTTGCCCAATCTTGGAACAGTAAGTTTCGGGAACGGAAATGTTGGGATCCGTGGCAACGTGGGTGGAATTGGTGTGAATGTCAGCGAACCGATCAAAAAGAAACATGTCCCGCTAACGGATCAGGAATTCATTGGTTATATCAATAAAATATCGATGGAAACTACAGATGAGGGCCGGCAAAAGCTGGGACTATCGCTGTTGAAGAAAAAGTTCATACTTGTTGCGCAGATCAGGGATGTACTGGCGCTTTTTTCTACGGAAGAAGGCAAGCTTGATTTTGCAGAGAAAGTTTACCCTTTTGCAAGTGATAAGGAGAACTATGCAACGCTTGAGCCGCTCTTCACTGCAGAGGCTTCGAAGCAGGAACTGAAGAGCTTCATCCAGAAGAATTAGTATTCAGTCCGGATTTGATCACGGATACTTTACTTATTCTATCCTTTGCAAGTTCAGTCAATCATCGTGCCCCTTAACAATTTTATTCTTTTGCTGCAGGTACATTTCCTCTTCCTTCTTCATTACTTTTTGTAAAGAATCTGAAACATTCTTATCGCCGAGTTTATCCAGGTTGGGCTTACCGGCATTTACCCAGCAGGTGTACCAGGCGCTGCCAACAGTAAGAATAGCTCCTCTCATTCTTCGCTCCACCTGGCCCCTGATCATTTCATCGTAGGCACTGGTGTACTCCTCTGAGTAGTTCTTCATCATTGTATTACCGCGTGTTTCATAACTGTATTTTCTATCGGGGGAATATTTTGCATTCAGGTCACGCTCAAAACCGAGGACGCTGTCAACCGCAGCATGCGAAGCTTTAACCACGGTCCAGGCAGTTTTTATGGGTGAATCAATATAAGACGCCTGCCCAACGAAATAATCGTAATCTTCCGCCTTTAGCTCGGGGATGCGGCTTTCCCAAAAGCCATGAATGCCCTTTTGATTGGTAAGCTGTCCGTTATAATTTTCCGTAGTATGCAAAGGAACATGTGCGTCAGCGATATAATGCCCGAGGTCAGCAGAGTAGTGAAGGATCTGATCAATATTTTCTTTTTTGAAGGCTTCGGTGAGGCGGTACATCATTTTATCGATGTGCCAGGGGACGATCCCGTATGCTTTGAGTGTATCTTCCGTGTACTTTTCGACTGCTTTTTTCCAGAAGATAGGAACGCTGTCAAAAGCATGCACGCCGTAATGGTCGATATCAATATAATGACGCGGCGCTTCGTCTTCTACACCGTAACGGCGCTTATCGGGATCGACCGCATGCTCAGTTATAAATTCAATGTGTTTTTTATAAAAGCCCATCATTTCCGATGGCAATGTAAACACAGCCATTCGATTGATGCGTTTATGTCCGTAAAAGCCCCAGCTAAGAACTTTTTTTTGAGGAAGGAAAAGAAGCAATAATAAGGAAAGAGTAAAAAATATGAGTAGATTTTTTTTCATGAAGATCAATCAAAGATAAGGAAATCTTCCCTGGCTTTGGAATGCGCTATTGTGAAAAAGAACTAATGTTGGTCCAGCTTTACCAGGTACTTCCCCTCAAGGATAGGAATAACCGGCGCCTGATTTGGGGTCAGGCAATACCGGATATCTTTTTTGAGGTTAAGTTTTACCAGGCGTTCTTTATGGGAAGCTTTGCTCAGGAATTTCATTGGATCTTCCTTTGCCATTTCGTAAAGATATTGCAGCGCGAGACAGCCATCGCCCATCTTATAATCAGGTTTGCGTTTTAACAGCTCGTGGGTCATAGCGCCGGCGAACAGGGAATCTTCCAGGTTGAATTTATTTTTCCATCCCGAACATAAAAGCAGAATGTTTCGGTCTTCCTTCACCAGCCAGTCGCACAGTACATCAATATTTAAAAAGGAACCAATTACAACTTTATGAGCGGCGCGGGCCACATCGATCGCCTGTGTGCCATTGGTGGTACTCAGCGCGATTGTTTTACCTTTGATCGCATCGGTTATATAATCATAAGGTGAATTACCGAAATCAAACCCTTCCACTTTTATCGCATCCCGTTCTGCTCCTGCAAGAAAACCATGCTCCTTGTATGCGCGCGCTTCTTCAACGCTTGCCACCGGGATCATCTTTTCCGCGCCATGCATGAAAGCAACGCAGATAGCGGATGTAGCCCGCAACACATCAATGATCACCACAATGCTCTCGTCATCGCGGTATACGGGATATAACTGCGGAGAAAAGCAGGCGTCTATTTTTAGCTTATCGTTCATGTTATTTCAATCCTGATTTATTTTCGAAGCCTGAGCGGAGCCGAAGGCTTATTTCTTCAGGAAAGGTATTTTAGTCACTTTTGCTTTGATGGCTTTGTCCCTGATCTTTATATAAATTTCCGTGTCCGCTTTCGAGAATTCTGTTTTAACATAACCCATTCCAATCGCTTTATTGAGTGAAGGGGATTGTGTTCCTGAAGTAACTTTTCCAATTGTATTCCCGGCAGCGTCCGTTATCTCGTAATCATGACGGGGAATGCCGCGATCGATCATTTCAAAGCCAACCAGTTTTTTTGCAACTCCTTTTTCTTTCTGGTCAAGTATAGCTGCTTTATTGGTGAATTCTTTTGTGAATTTAGTGATCCATCCCAGTCCGGCTTCAATTGGAGAGGTCGTGTCATCAATATCATTTCCATAGAGGCAAAAGCCCATCTCCAATCGCAGAGTATCACGTGCACCCAGTCCAATCGGTTTTATTCCGAATTCAGCTCCGGCAGCAAATATTGCGTCCCACATTTTTGCGGCAACTTCATTCTCAAAATAAATTTCAAATCCGCCCGCGCCGGTATAACCGGTATTGGATACCACTACATTATCCACGCCATTGAACTTTCCTTTCTTAAAGGTATAATAAGGCATTTCAGATAAGTTAATATCGGTGAGTTTTTGTAGCACATGGATCGCTTTTGGTCCCTGAACTGCCAGCAAGGAAGTCTTGTCAGAAATGTTATGCATTTCAACATTCTTTGTGTTATACTTCTGGATCCAGTTCCAGTCTTTTTCTATGTTCGAAGCATTAACAACCAGCATATACGTTTTTTCATCAATACGATAGACCAGCAGGTCATCTACAATTCCGCCTTTATCATTTGGCAGACAGGAATACTGAACTTTACCATCCGTTAAAACGGAAGCGTCGTTGCTTGTAACTCTTTGGATAAGGTCCAAGGCATTTTCTCCTTTCAATATGAACTCGCCCATGTGACTTACATCAAATACACCTACGGCATTTCGCACGCAAAGATGTTCATCATTTAAGCCGCTATAGGATACCGGCATGTTATAACCTGCAAAGGGTACCATTTTGGCTCCTAAGGAAATGTGCTTATCTGTTAATGCGGTGCTTTTAATGTGAAGTTCAGCAGTATTCATATTCGTTGTTTTTGGAGGAGCAAAAGTAGGAATTATAGCTGATAAAGCAAGGTATCCGGCAGAATTTGCGTGGAATCTTTAAGGGTATTTATCCCGCAAAAAGAAGAACGGAGAAACCTTTGAAGTGAAACAGTATTCTTACGCTCGAACACATTTTAGAATAAAATCATAGAGTGCAATACATGATTTCTTTCTGATCTCTACCGGAGTACCCCTGAAAAGCTTACGAAGCCTGAATTTTTTGCCTTTATATATTACACAGATAAAGACCGTACCGACAGGTTTCTCTTTGGTTTCGCTTCCTCCGGGCGCCGCAAGTCCTGTTAGCGCTGCATGGATATCAGCTTTGATCAGCCGCCCTAACCGCTCTGCTAATTTTTCAGTGACTTCCATTGATTCACAGCTGAACTTCTTAATGGTTTTTTTGGCTAAGCCCAGCAGTCCGGTTTTAACTTTGGGCGAGTAACAGATGACTGAACCCATCAGCACATCTGAGATACCAACGCAGGAAGCCAGCTTTTCGGAAGCCATGCCGCAGGTTATACTTTCCGCAAGCGCGAGTGTAAGTTTCTTTTCTTTTAAAGTCTGTATGAGGGAATTGGTCTGCCGGTTCATATTCAATTGCGCCATTCAAGAAAAATGCCAGCATGATACAATTGAACGGATTAATTACCAAGCCATAGAAGCCGGACTTTTTTTGCACAAAAGAGAAAGTTTGTCTACAACAATAACCTGCTATTTTACTTCAACAAGTAGTTCACTGTTGAACATATCGCCGGGCGAGATCATATTTTCTGTAAGTGGAATGTCGGACCCGTATCGTTTTGCCATAATATCTTTTACCACCTGCGAGGAAAGATCGAAGTCTTTCAATGGTCTGAGCTTTCCTACTTCTATTCCATAGGTTCGCTGATAAAGCTTCCATACAAATTCGCTGCAATACCATTCGTCATCTTTCCAGTTGAAATAAATATCGTAATGCTTTCCAAGAAGGGCCTTTGCCATTTCCAGCATTTTCGCATTCTTACCCGGACTTAAGACTAAAGGGTCTTTCAATCGTTTCACAACATATTTGCCGTCTTCACTAAAAGAAATAAAATCATCGAGCGTGCTTTTCATTACCGGCTCTACGGCGTGGTAAACGTAGGTTTGATCGCCTTCCCTGAATATCATTCCCACATGAGTGTATTTGGACTTAGTGGCGAGCTGAATAGCCTTTCCCTGACCGGAAGAACTGATTATAAAAATAATGTCTCCCGTTTTGAAATTGTTCTTTGATTTTCCGGTTTCTGAAACTGCGCAAATGCCGAGAATTGCAATGATCAGAACGGAAAGAAGAATGACGATCTTTTTCATGTTTATATCTTTAAATACTGGAATAGTATAAAGATACAGAGGAATAAAGTGCGGGGTCAGTGTTTAACTAATTTTAAGAACTCGTTCCAGATCACATCTTCAGGGGGATCGGCTATGATGATCAGTGGTTCTTTTTTTACGGGATGGATGAATTCAATTTTCCTTGCGTGTAAGTGGATCGAACCTCCTTTGTTGGTCCTGTCGAAGCCATATTTCACATCTCCTTTGATCGGACAGCCGATAGCGGCAAGCTGCACCCGGATCTGGTGATGACGGCCGGTGTGCGGATTAACTTCAAGTAAATGATATCTGTCAATGCTTGCAATGAGTTTATATTCGAGTTCACATTTCAGGGTTCCTTTGCGTTCCTCTTTGTATGCGCGGCTTTTGTTCTTTGCTTCATCTTTTACCAGGTAATCCACAAGCAGCGCCTGTTCTTTTGCAGGCTTGTTTTTTACAACTGCCCAATAGGTTTTTTGCACCTCTTTACTCCTGAACATTTCATTCAAGCGGCTCAGGCTTTTACTGGTTTTGGCAAAAAGAATAATTCCACTGACAGGCCTGTCGAGCCGGTGCACAACGCCTGTGAACACTTCACCGGGCTTATCGTATTTTTTTTTGAGGTAAGCTTTTACCTTATCGCTCAGTGGTTCATCGCCGGTTTTATCTCCCTGCACAATATCCGAGGCTTTTTTATTAATCGCAATGATGTGATTGTCCTCGTATAAAACTTCTAAGTCTTGGTCTTGCATGGCGTGTAGTTAGTCCGAACCCTGAGCGGAGCCGAAGGGTAAATCAGTACTGTTCATTACTGTTCGGAAAATCCCGGCTTTTCACATCCTGTACATATTGTCTGAAAGCGTTACCCATGCTATCATAAAGTGTTGCATACCTGCGCAGGAAACGCGGTGAGAATTCATGCGTCATTCCCAGCATGTCATGTGTTACCAGCACCTGACCGTCAACTCCTCCTCCGGCGCCAATGCCTATAACAGGTATGGTGAGTTCTTTTGAAACCTGACCCGCAAGTGAAGCCGGAATTTTTTCCACAACAAGGGCGAAGCAGCCTGATTTTTCAAGAATATGCGCATCTTCGATCAAACGCTGAGCTTCATCTTCTTCTTTTGCCCGAACGGTATATGTCCCAAACTTGTAAATTGATTGCGGGGTAAGTCCAAGATGACCCATTACCGGTATGCCGGCAGTTAGAATGCGCTCTATGGATTCCCTGATCTCGCGCCCGCCTTCCAGCTTAACAGCATGCGCGCCCGATTCCTTCATGATCCGGATCGCGGAATTAAGCGCCTCTTTGGAATTTCCCTGGTAGGTTCCAAACGGAAGATCCACAACGATCAGCGCCCTGTCAATTGCCCGTACAACAGATGAGGCATGGTAGATCATCTGGTCGAGGGTAATAGGTAAAGTGGTTTCATGACCAGCCATTACATTACTGGCGCTGTCACCCACGAGTAATACATCCAGGCCCGAATGATCAAGGATCTTTGCCATCGTATAATCGTATGCGGTAAGCATAGAAATTTTTTCACCTGAACGTTTCATTTCCTGTAGAACGTGAGTGGTGACCTTCTTGAATTCTTTTTTCGCGGTAGACATATTTTCCACTTATAATGCCAATCTGGCCATTTGTAAAACAAAAGTAAGATTAATTTAGCACACTGATTTTTTTGGAATAAAAAGCCTATTTTTGTCGGGCATTATTAAATATGAAGACCCTTTCTTTTAAATTACTTTTACTTCTATTGTCGGGAATTATTTTAAACTCCTGTAAAACGGATTTTGACCTCAATGCACCCTATAAGGAAAGTGTTGCGATATACGGTTTGCTGAGCCAAAGTGATTCAGTAAATTATATACGCGTAAATAAGGTTTTCCTCGGGGAGGGCGATGCAACTCTTTTCGCGCAGATAAAAGACTCAGTTTATTTTAAACCCGGGGAGTTAAGCGTATCGGTGGAGAAATACTTTAATGGCATTAAAAAACAAACTTATATTTTTAGCGAAACTTATGAAAAAGTGCTGAATCCCGGATCTTTTAATCCGGATCAGCTGATTTATAAAACCACACAAGCTTTTAAATCCGATTCCGCGAATAAGGAATTTGACTATCACCTGATCGTAAAAAATAATGTAAGCGGGAAGATCTATACGTCAAGAACTTCACTTGTGCACGATTTAACTTCGGCTTCCTGTTCGAATATTGCTTCAGGTTGTTTTTTGAACCTCACCAATGTTAACCTCGCTGTTTCCAGTCCGGGACTTATTAAAATTAAATTCGGGAGTCCGGTAAATGCACGGGTGTGTAATTTGTTGATGAGGTTCTATTACCACGATTCCCTCTTTAGTGGCGGAATTGTTCCCAGGCATGTTGATCTGAATTTTTCGAACAAGAAAACAAGTACCTTGCTGGGCGCTGAAGTCCTGGATTTTTCCTTTCCTGCCGATGTTTATTATAAAACAATCGCCTCTTCCATTGTTGATGATCCTTCGGTGGTCAAATGCAGAAAAGCTGACAGTGTTAATTTCTATATCGTATCAGGAGGTGAATTCCTTAACTTATACAATGAGATCAATGGTACCTCGGGTTCTTTTGGTCAGGAAAAGCCAATCTATACAAATATCGACAATGACGCGGTGGGTGTTTTTTCCGCACGTTACACCAAAAAGATCAATAAGCCGTATTACAGCTGTACCGGAGGCCCCACTCAAACCGGAGTGATCACCTATCAGTCCCTGGACCAGTTAGCTCTTGGTCCTCACACCTGCCATTTACGTTTTACGAAATCAGATTGCAGCATCAATTCTTTCTGTCCCTGAACTGCCAAGCTGTCACGGCTAACTTTCTGAAAATAACCTTGTTTTTATTAATTTTGGCAGAAATGCCGCTAAGCTTCCATTGGCATAATCATTGACAATGGCTTGCAGAAATTAACCATTTAAATTAAAGATTATGAGTAAGATAATAGGCATCGACTTAGGAACAACCAACAGCTGCGTTTCAGTAATGGAAGGTAACGAACCGGTTGTTATTGCCAATAATGAAGGCAAGCGTACTACCCCCTCTGTAGTAGCATTTGTTGAAGGAGGAGAACGTAAGGTAGGAGATCCTGCCAAACGTCAGGCTATCACTAATCCTACTAAAACAATATATTCCATTAAGCGTTTTATGGGACAAACTTATGATGAGGTCACAAAAGAGATCTCGCGTGTTCCGTATAAAGTTGTAAGAGGCGACAATAATACCCCACGTGTGGATATTGACGGACGTAAATATACTCCCCAGGAAATTTCCGCGATCATTTTGCAAAAAATGAAAAAGACAGCTGAAGATTTTCTTGGTCATGAAGTAACTGAAGCAGTGATCACAGTACCTGCCTACTTTAACGACGCGCAACGCCAGGCTACCAAAGAAGCCGGAGAAATCGCAGGTTTAAAAGTAAAACGGATCATTAACGAGCCTACCGCCGCTGCACTCGCATACGGGCTCGACAAGAAAAGCAAGGACATGAAAATCGTTGTTTTTGACTGTGGTGGTGGTACACATGACGTATCGGTACTTGAACTGGGCGACGGTGTATTTGAAGTAAAGTCTACAGATGGCGATACTCACCTTGGAGGTGATGATTTTGACCAGGTGATTATCGATTGGCTGGCTGATGAATTCAAGAAAGATGAAGGTATTGACCTGCGTAAAGATCCGATGGCATTGCAGCGCCTGAAAGAAGCTGCAGAAAAAGCCAAGATCGAGTTATCCAGTACTACTGCTTCCGAAATAAACCTGCCTTATATTATGCCGGTGAACGGGATACCGAAACACCTGGTGCGTTCGCTTACCCGTTCTAAATTTGAGCAATTAGCGGATAGCCTGATCCAGCGCACGATCGAGCCTTGTAGATCGGCAATGAAGAATGCAGGCGTGAGCAATAGCGATATCGACGAGATCATTTTAGTTGGAGGATCAACCCGCATCCCTGCAATACAGGCTGCGGTTGAAAAATTCTTCGGAAAGGCGCCAAGCAAAGGGGTTAATCCCGATGAAGTAGTTGCAATCGGTGCGGCAATTCAGGGCGGTGTATTGACCGGCGAGGTAAAAGATGTGCTCCTTCTGGATGTTACTCCACTTTCCTTAGGTATTGAAACTTATGGCGGAGTAATGACCAAGCTGATCGAAGCGAATACAACGATCCCAAGTAAAAAAACAGAAACATTCTCTACTGCCAGTGATAACCAGCCTTCCGTGCAGATCCACGTACTCCAGGGCGAGCGTCCACTAGCAAAAGATAACCGCACTATCGGACAATTCAACCTGGACGGAATTCCCCCTGCACAGCGTGGCGTTCCGCAAATTGAAGTAACCTTTGATATTGATGCAAACGGTATCCTGAGTGTGTCTGCTAAAGATAAGGCTACAGGTAAAGCACAGAATATTCGGATCGAAGCAAGTTCAGGCTTAAGTAAGGATGAAATTGAAAAGATGAGAAGGGAAGCTGAGGCGAATGCAGATAATGATCGTAAAGCCAAGGAAGAGATCGAAAAGCTTAACCAGGCAGATTCAATGATCTTCCAGACAGAAAAACAATTGAAAGAATATGGTGATAAGATCCCTGCGGAGAAAAAAGCCCCAATAGAAAGCGCTTTAAATGACCTGAAGTCGGCTCACGCTTCAAAGGATCTGCATAAGATCGACTCCGCAATGGCAGCAATGAACACTGCCTGGAGCGCGGCCTCCCAGGATATGTACAATGCGACCAATGAACAGAAGCAAGGCGCGGATACTCATACCGATGGCCAGGATAAAAATGATAAAAACGACAAGAAAAATGATTCGGAAGTAACCGATGTTGATTTTGAAGAAGTGAAGTAAGTATGTGTAGAGGTTGATTTGATTGATTGTGAAAAAACCCTTTCTGTTGGCAGAGAGGGTTTTTTTATGCGTTGATAGTTGATTCCTAAAAACAAAATCCCCGTTTTACCGGGGATCTGTTATATGCTGTCTGTTTTCCTTTCGTCAGTATTACCTGATTTAAGTTATGAGGGTTTATTTCTTAGATTTCTCTTTAAAATCTCCCCTAAACAGGTAGTATTCTGATTGATATTGTTCAATTGCCATGCCTGGCAAGGCTATTTCGGTAAATCATTGGGTCCATGATCAATAGTGAAAGCGTGTTGTTTCTTCCGACTAAAATCAATCTCTTTACGGGATGAAATTCTCAAAAAAAATAAATCTATTTAAGCAGTTCTTCCAGCTTTGCTTTCAGATCCTCTCCACGCAGATTCTTTGCGATAATATTTCCTTCCTTATCCAGGAGCAAATTTGCGGGAATACTTTGAATACCATATTTAGCGGCCACTTCATTTCCCCATCCTTTAAGATCGGAAACATGCGTCCAGGTAAGATTATCCTTTTCTATGGCTTTTAGCCATTTGTCCTTAGCATTATCCAGGGATACTCCCAAAATGTCGAAGCCTTTATCCTTATACATATTATATGCGGAAACAACATTTGGATTCTCCGCACGGCAGGGTCCGCACCAGCTCGCCCAAAAATCTACCAGTACATATTTCCCTTTTAGACCGGAAAGCGTCACGGGTTTGTCGTTTACATCATTTTGAGTAAAATCTATTGCTTTATAACCTACGCTGGTTCCACGGACTTTGTCAATTCGTTCCAGGGCAACCTTTCCGAATTTGCTTTCGCGCATTTCGGGGTCAAGCGCTTTGTATAATTCATCGAGATCAGTAATTGAAGGATTGTTCTGAAAATTCGCGAAGATGGCATAACCGCTAACTGGGGAGCGGGGATGCGTTTTAATGAAATTCTTCAGCGCGGTATCAAGTTCTTCGTCAACTTTTTCATAAGCTGCACGCTGATCCTCCATTCCTTTTGCGTCGCCCTTTGCCTGAGCTTCATTATAGGCCATAATAATGGCGCCTCTCTTCTTGTCAGTATTTCTGAAGATATTACCGTATACGACATAATCTTCCTGTGAAGGTCCGCTTTTCACATTTACGTACGGGAGTGAATCCGCTTTACCGTCAAGTGTTACTTTGCCTTTGTCGATAAAGAAGATCAATATTGTTTTCGCCTTTGGGCTAAGCTGCAGCCAGTACAGATTCGGTTCGGGAGTCTGCCCTTTAAACGCAAATTTCCCGGCTTTAACAGTGGTGGAATCGCCAACAACCTTGTCGTCGTATTTATGGAACAGGTAGATTTTGTCGCCGTCTTTTAAGCCGCTTAATTTACCATTGATGGTATAATTTCCTCCATCGAAGGAAATAGCTTTCTGAGCAAGGCTGAATAGCGCCGGTAAAATAAAAGAGGCGGTTAAGATGAATTTACGCATGTGAATTTTTTTAATGGAAAACAAAGTTAAGCTTAATCGCCTTATTTTCCTATCTCCCTCATCCTGAAACTGGCAAATAGCAGTTGTTAAGGATCTTCTTAACAAAAATTATTCTTTTCCGTCTTATCCGCTCTTATGGAAATCTTGCAGGGTTCCCATCACAAAACAAATCTAAAACATCATCCTATGAATACTTCATTTGTTCTTTTTGCCTGCGCGCTGCTGTGCATAGCATGCAATACCGAAAATTCTTTTAAAGATAAAGAAAACAACGAAGGCTACCGCGCCACAGACGCAACGGTAACTGAAAGCGCTCCGGCTTCAACATTTAACAACGTTTCTAATGGATCAGCAACTACTTTGGGATCAAATGAAAAAAATGGCTTTGGCTTTAAAGATGAGGGCGCTGATAAAAAATCCACCGTAAATTCAGGCCTGACCACAAATTTTACCGAACAAGTTAAAGTCAGATCCATGCAGCTCATTCAAACGGCTGATATCAAATTTCAGGTAGAGGACCTTGGCAAAAGCAACGAGCTCATCGAAGGTCTGATCCTGAAGCATGGAGCTTATATTTCCTCTTCGAATATGGAAACCAGCTACAATAATACCGAGAACCGCATATCGGTACGGGTGGCGCCTGCAAAATTCAACGCACTTATTAATGACCTGATGAAGCAATCAATCTATACAAATTATAAAAACATACGGTCGGAGGACGTTACTGCTGAATATGTGGATATTGAAACAAGACTGCGGACCAAACGCGAAGTAGAGGCGCGTTACATCGATATTCTTAAAAATAAGGCAAAAACCGTTGATGATGTGCTCAATGCCGAAAACGCAATCCGGGTGATTCATGAGGAAATTGAAGCGAAGACGGGAAGATTAAATTATCTGAAGGACCAGGTGGCGCTAAGTACGATCAATCTTGAATTTTACCAGGTAACAAAAATTACGGGTCAACCGCAACGCATCGAATACAGTTACTGGAGCGAGGCCGGAGATGCTTTCAAAACAGGGTGGACGGGAATGAAGCGTTTTTTAATAGGACTGATCTATATCTGGCCGCTCTATATTCTTGGATTTATAGGATATTGGATCATCAGGCGTTTTGCAATGAAGAGAAAATAGAATTTAATAAGCTCCGGACATTGGCCGGAGCTTTTATTTTAAGACATAATTTACTAATTTTAGTGCATAATACTTTGGTACATGTTAAAAGGAACAGTTAAGTTTTTTAACCTGAAGAATAAATTTGGCTTTATACGTGAAGAGGAGACGGGAAAAGAATATTATGTTCACATTAAGGATGTAGAGGGGACGATTGCGGAGAATGACAAAGTAAGTTTTGAAATCGAAGACGCGAAACGAGGCCCCCAGGCAGTTAAAGTAAAAAGAATTGAATAGTCCCCGGTTCCCGAAAACTGAATTTTACTTATGAAGCTTTCCTACAAAGCGTGGAGCAGGATCATCATCCTCATGATCGTTTTGTTCACGGTTGTTTGCGGCTACTTTGTTCAACGGCTCAAATTCGATTACGATTTCGAGGCTTTTTTTCCGAATGAGGACAGCGAGCTGAATATTTACGATAATTACCGTAAAACCTTTGAATACGATAATGAATTCGTGCTTCTTGCCCTTGAGAATAAAAAGGGGATCTTCAAAGAAGATTTTCTAAAAAAAGTTCATGCGCTTACACTTGACCTCGTTAAGATACCGGAAGTAAGAAATGTGGTTTCTCCTACAAATCTCAAGACCCTTGATCTTGGAGGGCTCGCTCCGGTTGAAACTCCTCTTCTCCATTATAACGATCCCTCACTCTATAAAGATGATTCTGTCGTAATCTACACTTCGGAAAATCTCATCGGCTCTTTTTTTCCTGCAAACGCAAGATCGGTATGTATTTACATTAAGACTACCGACCGTTTATCTAAAGTTAAAAGTGATACGCTGGCAAGACGTATTGAGCGCACCTATGCGAAGTTTAATTTTGATAATGTCAGATTCGTTGGAAGAATAGTGGCGCAGGATGTTTACCTGAAACAGTTGAGTCATGAGTTCAGCATTTTCCTCCTGCTTTCGTTTGTTGTTGTCGTTATCTTTCTGTATTTCTCATTCCGGTCCGTATACGGCATTATCGTTCCGCTCAGCATTGTGATACTTGCTATTTTCTGGACGCTTGGCATTATGGGAATGGTGGGCAAACCAATTGATATCATGACAGTGATGCTTCCGACCATGATCTTTATTGCAGGGATGAGCGATGTGGTGCATTACTTCTCGAAATATTTTGAAGAGCTTAATAAAGGCACAGACAAGATCAGTATTTACAAGCTCATTCTCAAGGAAGTTGGTTTTCCCACTTTCCTTACGTTGATCACCACTGTTGTTGGATTTCTTTCACTCTTATTCTCCAGTATAAAGCCCATCCGTGATTTTGGAATATATACTTCGGTCGGGATTACTATTGCTTTCATTTTAAGCTATACCTTGTTGCCCGCCCTGCTTTTTCTGTTTACTCCCAAGGGGATGGTGAAAATTCATGATGAAGGTAATAAGACATACAGCCGGATGCGCAAATCGCTTTTCTGGATCTTCCGGCATCAGAAGACCATAGTGGTTATAACAGTTATTGCACTTTTGCTTTCGGGCTGGGGTATTTCAAAGATCCGTACAAATAATATCTTACTTGAAGATCTGAGCGATAAGGTAAAGATCAAACAGGACTTTACTTTTTTCGATGAGAATTATTCCGGGGTGCGTCCTTTCGAGTTGGAAATAAATGTCAAAGATACCAGTAAGCGCATCTGGGATTATGAGGTGATGAGGGAATTGAATAAAACAGACGGCTATTTGAAAAAAGAATACGGGATGGGCTTTATGTTTTCGCCGTCGATCCTTGCAAAAGCAGTGAATAAGGCGGTCAATAGTGGAGACGCGGCAGCATATAAATTCCCGGAAACTAAAGAGGAATACGATACCGAGATTAAGGAGTACATTTTTAAAAACAGGAAGAGCAGAGATTTCAAACGCATTATTACTTCAAACGGGAAATCCGGACGCCTCACAGGAAAGATCCGTGACATGGGAAGCCTTAGGGTGAAAGAACTGAACTCAGGCTTCCAGAATTTTATTCGTGCTAATGTAGATACGAATCTCGTCAGCTTTCACATAACCGGCGCAGCTATGCTGCTTGATAAGAAT
>JBJMLS010000316.1:0-5711 GCA_045805185.1 Bacteroidia bacterium
AATCGGCGTGGTGAAGAAATACACGTTTAGAAGAACGTATAGGAAGATCTTTTATCCGAGAAGGCTGAGAAGAAGACTGGAAGCGCAGTCGGTAGCAAAACACTATACGGTTGTCAAAAGTGAAGGAACAAGAAAGCGAAGGTGGGAAAAGGACTAAGCGATCAGTCTTGTTTTGATAATAAAGGAAGGGCTGTGGATGAAGCGATGCTTTTTGCAAGTCCAAGCCCTTCTTTACTGAAGGCCCAGACGAAAAGATTTTTAACAGGATGCGTTTCCCTGATCTTTTCGATTGCAGATAGGGCAAGTTTCTTAGCTATCCCTTTTCCGCGAAATTCAGGGAGGACCATTGCAGAGCAAAGGTAGATCGCTTCAAACGGTTCATCCGGTGATGTAAGGTCGAGTAATTGCGTTTCAGTGATCCTGTTTTCAATGAATTGATGCATAAGTTCCGAACTGGTTGGTATCAGAAGGATCCAGACCACCGGTCCGTTTCCATCGTCGTATTCGGAAAGCGTGGAGGGATGAAGCCCCTGAAGTTTCTTGATCACTTCATCATTTACATCCAATTGCTCCGGATCATTATGCGCATCAAAAGCTTCCTGCGCAAGGTCAATCATTCTTTCAAAATTACTCTTTGTCATCTTTACATTTTATCCCTTAAGTTCTTTGATCAGATCTGAAAGTGTATTTTTAAGTTCCGCCAGTTCCTGCTCAACTATGGATAAACGCGCTTCCAGCTCATTTACTGATCTTCGTGCCGGCTCCTGCGGCAGCTCTTCTTCTTCCTGTTCAGGTGTTCCGCTGAACAAATGTGCAAAACGCGTTTCTTTTTGCCCGGGCCGTCTTGGTAATTCTGTTACAAAAGGAAGGTCAGTCAGGCCCAGCTTCTGCAGGATACTGATTACCTCGTCTATGGACTCAAATTCAAAGAGGCGTGCCGAATTGGTGTTCAGTTCTCCGGGAGTCTGTGGCCCTCTCAGAAACAACAGGCAAAGCACGGCAAGCTCAGCGCTGCTAACCTGGAACACCATTGTAAAGTTGTGCCTGTATTTTACAGAGCGGCTGGTGCCACCGGTAGCAGTCGCGATGAGTGACAGTTTCTTTAAACGATCCAATGCGATCACAACCGTTTCTTCGTCGTATTCGACTACAGGCTTGCGGGAAGTTTTCTGATTGCATGCCGCAGTAAGCGCGTTCAGC
This sequence comes from Bacteroidia bacterium, assembly GCA_045805185.1. Classification (GTDB taxonomy): domain Bacteria; phylum Bacteroidota; class Bacteroidia; order B-17B0; family Aurantibacillaceae; genus JAHEYF01. Next base: position 1,201 of record JBJMLS010000316.1, read on the forward strand.
GTCATCGGGTAATAATCCGGCGTGGTCTTGCTTTTTTCGATCAAAGATCCGAGAACCCGTATTTCTACAGGATCAAGATGTGGAAGAGTAGCGTTCGTATCCATAAGTTAAATCGGTAAGATTGAAAGATCATTTTACATCCAGCAGCTCAATGTCAAAGATAAGAACAGAATTAGCGGGGATCTTTCCTGAGGCCTGCGTGCCGTAACCCAAAGCAGAAGGAATGAGCAGGATGCCTTTTCCGCCTTTTTTAAAATAGGGAATTCCTTCCTGCCATCCTTTAATTACGGAGCTGAGTGGAAAGCTTAATCCTGTAATGGCGCTTTGATCGAAAACGGTTCCATCGCTCAGGTAGCCTCTGTAATTTACAGTAACAGTAGAGCTGGCATCCGGTTGAGCTCCGGTACCCTGTGTTTTGATGACGTAGTACAAGCCCGAGCCCGTTGCACTGGCGTCAAGGTTATTGTCTGCAATGTATTTTGTAATAATGCTTTTATCTTTTTCCGCCTGTTTTTTAGCTTTGTGCTTGGCGCAGGAAAAAAGTCCGGCCAGGCATAGAAAGAGGATCAGGTTTTTTAGTAGCGGCATAACTGAGAGTTTGGTGCAAATTTAAACAATATTACCGGCCTTTATTTTATACCTGGGAAATTTACAGGTGAGAGAAGCCTTGATGCTGTTACACTTTCAGCTCGAACAGGCTCAGCACATCGCCGCCATAATGTGCAGGAAGTCCTTCGGTATGCGTAAGGTATTGTTGACCAATGTATGGAAACCCGCATTGGATATAATAATTCCGCAAGTTCTCATTATTTCCCCAGGTATCCATGCGCAGGTATTTTTTGTGGTGTTGTCTTGCATGGTCAATTGCCCAGTTCCTGATAAGGTGCATGCTGTTCCTGCCTTTATAAGCAGGATGGATAGCGATCCGGTGCAGGTAAACAGAAGGATCCTTATCTTTTTCTCCCCAGATCACCGGGTCGTTGTACATTACGGAAAAAATGCAAGTGATACAATCACCTTCAATTATTTTCCAATGTCTTTTTTCCCGGATCTCCGTCTCAATTAATTCTTTTTTAAATACAGGCCACAATTCGTAGCCATGAGCTTTCTGATAGTTTATGGCGGAATTGAACAATTCAAAAATGATCCCGAGATCTTCCGGGATGCTGTTTTTAATGAGCATGAATTATATATAAAAAATAGTCCCGCTGGTGAGACGGGACTATACTAAAATGATTGTTATTATTTAGCTGGATTAGCCTCCTCAACGCTGATCATCCAATTGATCCCGAACTTATCGGTAAGCATACCGAAGTAGGCTCCCCAAAAAGTTTTGTTCATTGGCATTGTAGCCTGTCCTCCTTCGGAAAGACCATGGTACAATTTATCAGCTTCCACATTGTTCACCGCATTTACGGAAATTGAGAAATTATTTCCGATAATTGTTGCATGTCCGAATGCTTCTGAGCTGTCACTTCCCATCAGGATAGAACCGCCATTACCAATAGGAAGAGAAACATGCATGATCTTTTCGCCTTCTTCAGGAGGTAAAGGTTTGCCATCCATTGGCGGCATGTCTTTGAATCTTCCGAGATAAGGGAAATTTCCTCCGAATACGGATCTGTAGAAGTTAAATGCTTCTTCGCAATTTCCCGGAAAAGTAAGATAAGGATTGATCGAAGTTGTTCTTTGTACAGGCTTTGGAGCTGGCTTGCTTGCCTTCACAACTTTTTTAGGAGCGGCTTTTTTCGCCACTTTTTTAGGGGCAGCTTTTTTAGGACTCGATTTTTTAGCAGCCTTTTTAGGCCCTGATTTTTTCACTGATTTTTTCGTTACCTTTTTGGCAAGCTTTTTTACAGCTTTTTTTGCCTTTTTCTTTGCCATACTGTTTAGGGTTTATGTGAGTACTAAGGTAGATTATTTGCCGAATAATGCAAGTAAAAATGGAAATACCGGTGTTCCCGGTTCATCTCTGCGGAACTGCCGGGATAGGAATACAGTTTTTCGTCTATCCACCATCGTAGTTCATATTCTGGTAGTATTGCATGTCGCTGTCGGAATACACGCTGATGCCGCTGACCACCCAGCCTCCTTCGCAGGGCACCTGTTGTCCATGAACATCAGGTAAGGCATCACCATCTTTTTAATCCGAATGTTGAACAGCACTGGTTTGGGCTTAGCCTTCGCCCTGATCTTAAGCACCACTTCGGCCACCCATCCTTGGGCATAACAGAAAAATGCTGTCGCCCGTTCGCGATACCGAAGCATTATCCAATTCAATACATGTCTTTTGCTCCTGCCTGATATGATTATTGCTGTTTTACCAGAGTATAAAAATTTAACCGAGCAACCATATATTATTAATAATCAATTAATTGACATTAGTAGTAAATTACACAATCCCGATAAAAAGGCTATATTTGCCCGAATGTACCTAAATCGATACTTTGTTGAATAGAAATTACGTCCTGTCTTTATTTTTCCTTGTTTACGTTGCTAGTTGCCCCGCCCAGGATTTATCAAAAATTGATAAGAAGAATCCCGTAAAAATCAGCGGTTCTATTAATGGTACACAAACCTTTTATAACATGCAGGGTATGGAGAGCCGCCGTGACCCTTATTTCTGGCTGCTTAACGCGAATCTGAATATTAACCTGTACGGCGTTAATATCCCGCTTTCCGCAACCCTTACACAGCAAAACCGGAGTTTTACTCAACCATTTAACCAATTCGGCATCAGTCCTAAATACAAGGGAGTAACCGTACACCTGGGTTACCGCAGCATGGTCTTTTCCAATTATTCATCAGGTGGTAACATATTCCTCGGTGGCGGTGTAGACCTGGCACCTGCAAATTCCTGGGTAAAGCTTTCTTCCTTTTATGGCCGCTTCACCAAGGCCGTTGCTGCAGCCGGAACAGATGGACTGGTGACCGGAACTCCCGCTTTTGAACGATGGGGTGGAGGACTAAAGCTGACTATGGGAAAACAAAATAATTATGTGGACCTGATCGCATTCAAGGCTAAAGACAGGATCAATTCGATTCCGATTACCACCGACGCAAATGATCCCCTGAAGCCGGCTGAGAATTTTGTTGCATCAATAAACACGGCCCAGAAGATCGGTAAAAAGCTTTCTTTCAACGGGGAGCTTGCCTTCAGCGCTTATACAGTTGATCAGCGCGCCCCGGATGTCGTTCTGCAGAATTACACCTACATCAATAATCTCGGAGCGCTTTACAAAACAAATGCTTCGTCGCAGTTCAACAAAGCGATCATGGCGAATATCGTGTACAGCGAAAAGTACTACCAGCTGAAATTCATGTACAGGCGGATTGATCCCGAATACAAAAGCCTGGGCTGCGTTTTTCTGAACAACGACCTCGAAGATATTACTGCCACTGTATCCTGGCGAATGCTGAAGAATAAGATCAACATGAGTACAAGCGGCGGGCTTCAGCGTAATAATGTGAACAAGCAACTGGCAACGCAAATGACCCGCCTTATTGGCTCTGCCAATATTACCTGGGCGGCGACACCTCGCCTGAACTTTACTGCAAACGTTGCCAACTTTAACTCGTCTACTTCCCTGCAGCGCGTGAACGGGATTGACTCGCTCAGCTACTCACAGGTAACCACTTCCGGGGGAGGAAGTATCAATTACAGCTTGGGAAATAATGCAAAGCGTCACAACCTTTTCCTGATGGGGAATGCACAGCAGGCCAACGATAATTCAGGGAAGTCGACAACTTTCTATAACAGCAACCTCGGTTACCAGCTGAGCTTTTCTCAACAGGCGCTGAGCATTACGGGGGCAGCAACAGCAAGCAGGAACGCTTCTGGATTTGCACAGGGTATTTCAGCCGGATTCAGTCTGGGGTTAACCAAGCAGTTACTCGCAAAAAAACTGAGACTCACTGTTAATTCAACTTACCTGCAAACCTACCTGAACAATCTCGTGACGGGGTCGAACCGGATCTACAGGGTAAATACAATGTATACCATAAACAAGCATCACGCATTGTCCGCCGATATCAATGCCCTCATTAAAATTTCAACACTAACAACAGTAAAGTCCTTCCAGGAATACAGGGGCACACTGGTTTATACATTTACATTTTAAGACATTCACTATATGACCAGTTCACCAAACAAACACAAACAAATAGCAAGACATCTTTTACTGATGCTCTTTTTATTCGCTTGTGCTTTCAGCTCCAGGGCCCAGATCTATCCGTTCCAGGTTACCACAGTTCTTCTGCCTCCTTCGTCACCTTACCTGAGCGATTATTTTGCGCCTGGATCGGGGAAGCTGACGGCAAATGTGAGCTTCAACGACTTCAACGAGCCTTCCTGGAAATTTAAATTGCGTCTTACAATTGAAAGCAATTCGGTTACAATACAAACGGCTCCGACTTATACTCCTTCCACACCGATTATCATTAGTCCAGGCATCCCGCTTATCCTTACCGACGAGGTGCTTGCCCCGTATTTTGAATACAACAACCTGACT
>JBJMLS010000317.1:0-7829 GCA_045805185.1 Bacteroidia bacterium
CCATGGTAACCGCCTATGGATTTGTGCCAGTATGAAGTGCCGGCATCGTTAAAAGGGTTGGAGAGATTCAGTACACGGTAATCCGGCGAATTATCGGCCAGGATGATTTCATCTGCTTTCGATTTTGGAAAAGGTGTAGCGTTTTGGGCTTTGGTAATATAATTTTCACTGTTCAGGTAACGGGCTGCAACGGGCCACATATCCGCCAGAACAAATACTGCCAATGCACTTACGAGTAATTGCCGGTTCATTTTTTTGGTGAGGTAAAGCCAAATTGCACCAGCGGCAAGGAGAACAAAAATAAATGTGCGCATGGCATCGCTTTTGAAAATAGACTGACGCGCCACTTCCGCCTGCTCAAGTAAAGGGGCATAAGAATTTTCTATCTGAGCAACGCTTACTTCCGGGTTCCGTTGTTGTACCTGCGATACGATCTGCCTCATCTCATCTTCTCCCTGGAACGTATTGAAAGCTCCCGGTGCAATGTAACACAAGAGAGAAAAGCCCCCGATAATTCCGAAAGTAATGAAGAGTAATTTTTGTGCGCTTACTTTTTTTCTCAATAATTTAAGATCGATCAGCTGATCGCCGGATTTAATTCCGCTGTAGATCTTATCCAGGGCCAATACCGCTAACAATGGAATGGTAAGTTCGGCAATAACCAGGATCATGGATACTGCCCTGAATTTATTGTAGCCCGGAACAAGATCAAAAAAGATATTGGTGAGCCACATCATGTTCCTTCCCCATGCGAGCATTATACTCAGCAGTGTACCGATGAATAATACCCATTTTATGTTGCTGTCGATGATGAACATTCCTAATAAAGCAAGAAAGAACATGATCGCTCCGACATAAACTGGTCCGGAAGTAAAGGGCTGGTTACCGAAGTAAGCGCCGAAGCTGGCCACATCCTGCTTGAACTGCGGATCCACATTTTTTAAAGCATCTTTATTCTTGCCGATCGCTTCTGAGGCTCCGCCTTTGAAGTTTGGAATGAGCAATGTAAAGGTTTCTCCTTTTCCACAGCTCCATTGTGTGGCATAGTCACGATCAAGCCCGGAGGTTTTTATGTCATCATTCTTTTGATTATTAGCCTTGATCGTTAATTCTGTTTTGCCGCGTGTGGAATATTTCCCGTATTCGTAAGTTGCCCAAAGGTTAGTGATATTGGGCAATACGCCAATGATAACTGCCGCGGCAAGTACGGCACAGGAAGTGATAAATTGTTTGAGGGCCTTTTTTCTGAAAGCGGAAACCAGCTCAACCAGCATCAGCACTGTAACCAATAAGAACAGGTAATAAGTGATCTGAACGTGATTTGCATTCAGCTCAAGAGCAGTAAATAAAGCGGTCAGCGCTCCTCCCCAGGTCAGGTTCCCTCTCAGCGTTAAGATGATGCCCCCAAGCATAGGCGCCATATAGCCGATCGCATGGGCCTTTGAATTGTGCCCGGCTTCAAGGATAATAAAGAAATAAGAAGAGAATCCATAAGCAAGTGCGCCGATTAATCCTACCCAGGGATCAATTTTCATGCAGAGCATCAGGATATAAAAACCAATAAAATAGAGGAAAACGAGTCCGGCAGGATGGGGGAGGCCCAACTGCATGATCTTATCTACGTACGCTGAGATATTTGCCTTATAAAGAACCGAGATCTGGTAGGCGGGCATGCCACCAAACATAGAGTTTGTCCACAGGGGTTCATCGCTGTGTGTTTTTCGGTAATCGAGGATCTCCTTGCTCATTCCCCTGAAGTTGTTCACGTCACCCTGCTTGATCTCTTTTTTGCCATCCAGCAAAGGGCTGAAATAAATAAGGGAAATTGCCGCAAAAGCAATCACTGCTACAAATGCGGGAAGTAGTTTTTTTAGATCTAATTTCATATTTAAGGTTTAGGTCTTTGTTTTAATTCTCAACGCTCTCACGGCAATTACCCGTACCCAACTCCCAATTATTTTATTTCTTCGTAATCCGTATATTCTTCATCCTTCGCATTACTTTTCTTCGAAGCTGAAGGTTCTATTGTTACTTTACCTTCTTCTTTGTTCGCATTGTGGTAATGCTCATGTTTTTGAAACACATACGTATTTCCTTTTAACGCATTGTATACTTTATAAACCAGCCAGACTGCCAATATGGTCCAGAAAACATCCCTCATTTGGTTTATTATTTAATTAGAGAATAAGAATTATAAGTCCGTTCACCGATCTACTTACTTAAATATAAATTACGCTCACTATAGATCTGCTGAAAATATTCGTCCTGCAGACTGTCGATAAAATAAATGGCTTCACCGGTCGATTTCATTTCAGGGCCCAGTTCTTTTTGGATCTCCGGAAATTTCTCATAGCTGAATACAGGAATTTTTATCGCGTATCCTTTTTTTGTGGGATTGAATTTAAAATCCTTTACTTTCTTTTCGCGCAGCATAACCTTTGTAGCATAGTTCACATAGGGCTCATCATAGGCCTTGGCAATGAAAGGAACTGTTCTCGATGCGCGGGGATTAGCTTCAATGATGTAGACAACCCCATCTTTAATGGCAAACTGGATATTGATCAGGCCGACCGTTTTTAATGCAAGAGCGATCTTTTTTGTGTGCGCCTCGATCTGCCTCATTACATCAGCGCTCAGGTCAAAGGGCGGAAGTACGGCATAACTGTCTCCGCTGTGGATCCCTGCAGGCTCAATATGTTCCATGATGCCGATAATGTATACATCTTCTCCGTCGCAAATGGCATCCGCCTCGGCTTCTATGGCGCCCGAAAGAAAATGATCGATCAGCACTTTATTTCCGGGAATATCATGCAGCAATTTTACTACGTGCTGCTCCAGTTCTTCTTCGTTGATCACGATCTTCATGCTTTGTCCACCGAGTACGTAGCTTGGCCTGACCAATAAAGGAAATCCAAGTTCCTTTGAAAGCCTGATGGCTTCTTCGGCATCTTCGATTACTGCAAATTTCGGATAAGGAATATTATTTTCTTTCAGTAAAGTGGAAAAGCTTCCGCGATCCTCCGCAAGATCCAGTGATTTGAAATCGGTGCCGATGATCTTAATACCGTATTTATCCAGTTTCTCCGCCAGCTTTAACGCGGTTTGCCCGCCAAGCTGAACAATTACACCTTCCGGTTTTTCATGTTGGATGATATCATAAATGTGTTCCCAGAATACAGGCTCAAAATACAGTTTATCCGCTGTGCTGAAATCCGTACTTACTGTTTCAGGATTGCAGTTGATCATGATAGTTTCATAACCACATTCTTTGGCTGCCAGCACTCCATGTACGCAACTGTAATCAAACTCGATCCCTTGCCCGATACGGTTAGGGCCGCTTCCGAGAATGATCACTTTTTTCTTATCGCTGCGGATGCTTTCGTTCTCGTCCTCAAATGTGGAATAGTAATAAGGTGTTTTTGCCTCGAATTCCGCTGCGCAGGTATCTACCAATTTGTAAACGCGCTTTATTCCCTGATCATTTCTCTTTTTATACACTTCGCTTTCCAGGCAACGCAGCAAATGCGCTATCTGCCTGTCAGCATAGCCTTTTTGTTTTGCTTCATAAAGCAGATCTTTTGGAAGATCATTCAGGCTGTATTTCGAGATCTCATTTTCAAGAGCGATGAGTTCCTCAATCTGTTGCAGGAACCAGGGATCGATCCGGGTTAATTTCTGAATGGTATTTGTAGAGATCCCTAATTTCATGGCATCATAGATCATGAACAGGCGGTTCCAGCTTGGTTTTTCCAATGCGCGTAGCAGTTCCTTCTGATCCGTGATCTCTTTTCCATCAGCGCCTAATCCGTTACGCTTGATCTCCAGACTCTGACAAGCCTTTTGCAGGGCCTCCTGGAAGCTTCGGCCAATTGCCATTACTTCGCCGACAGATTTCATCTGAAAGCCAAGCTCCCGGTTACAACCTTTGAATTTATCAAAGTTCCAACGGGGGATCTTTACAATAACATAATCAAGCGTGGGCTCAAAATAGGCCGAAGTTGATTTGGTGATCTGGTTGATGAGCTCATCCAATGTATAACCAATGGCAAGCTTACTTGCGATCCGCGCAATAGGATATCCTGTGGCTTTACTTGCCAATGCAGACGACCGCGATACGCGTGGGTTGATCTCAATGGCAATAATATCTTCGCTGTTATCAGGGTTCACCGCAAATTGAACATTACACCCTCCAGAAAAATTACCAATACTGCGCATCATTTTAATGGCCATGGTACGCATTTTCTGATAAGTGCTGTCGCTGAGGGTCATTGCCGGGGCAACGGTAATGCTGTCCCCGGTGTGTACGCCCATCGGATCAAAATTCTCTATGGAGCAAATGATCGCGACGTTATCATTTTTATCACGCAGCAGTTCCAGTTCAAATTCCTTCCAACCTAATACAGCTTTGTCAATCAATACCTCGTGGATAGGAGAGGTTTGTAAACCGCGGTTCAGGAGAGCATCAAAATCTTCTTTTTGGTAGACCACGCTTCCGCCGCTTCCGCCAAGAGTAAACGAGGGACGGATCACAACGGGAAAACCGAAATCCTGCGCTACAGATTTGCCTTCTAAAAATGATTTGGCAATCTTGCTCGGCGCCATTCCAACGCCAATCTCATTCATCCGGATGCGGAACAGGTCACGGTCCTCGGTAACTTTTATGGCATCAATGTCAACTCCAATCATTCTCACCCCATATTTTTTCCAGATCCCCATATCCTCGCATTTTAAGGCAAGATTGAGAGCGGTTTGCCCGCCCATAGTTGGAAGCACGGCATCTATCTTTCTTTCTTCAAGGATCTTTACGATGGATTTTACTTCCAGCGGCAACAGATAAATATGATCGGCTGTGATCTTATCCGTCATTATAGTTGCCGGGTTCGAATTGATCAGGCTCACTTCAATTCCTTCTTCCTTAAGGCTTCGGGCGGATTGGGATCCTGAATAATCGAACTCGCAGGCCTGTCCAATAATAATGGGGCCGCTGCCTATTATTAAAACTGATTTAATTGAATTGTCTTTTGGCATAAAAAGGGGTCTCTAAAATTGAGCAAAAATAAGTTTTTAAGCCCGATAATCCACAGAATAAATTCAAATGTGAATAAGTCAGGAAAATTAGTTTTTCTTTCCTGAACCAGCTCTCCAAAATAAGAACCCCCGGAATTCTCAAACCAACTGCAAACTCTGCTGGCAGATTGGGGATCAGTAACAGCTTATTAGACCAAGTGCGCAGAACAATAGATTAAAACCTTGAATAAACGGCTTTTTATGCTTAAAATTGTAGGGTATTAACGCGTTATTTATCGCTACACTTCAGAAAAATAACATCGAAAGCGACATCATTGAACGGATCAATGCATTGAGCCGGGAAGCCTGGCAATTGAGGAGAACCGACATTGATCGCTGCAACGAACTTGCAAAGGAAGCGCTTGATGCTTCTATCAGCATTGATTATGAAGAGGGAATGGCCTATTGTTACCGCACCCTCGGCGTTTCCGGCTTTTACCAGATGAAATACCAACGCGCGCTCCCGGATCTGTACAAGGCTAAAGCAATTTTCCTGGAAAAAGGTAATCTCAGGGCTACAAGTTCCTGTTACCGCAATATTGGAAATATTTATACACAGATCGGCGTTCTTGAAAAAGCAAGGTTAAATTACGAGAGAGCCATAGAATTTGCGGAAAAGGTTAAGGATACGCGTTCCATAATGTATGTTAAGGTAAACCTGGGCCTTGTTCAACAGTTGAAAGGAAATTCGAGGGAAGCGATCAGGATATTAACCGAGTGTCTTTCTGTCCTTGAACAGTTCCAGGATAAGCACGCCATTAGTGAGACCCTGTTCAATATTGGGAACAATTATCTGCAGCTGGAAGATTTTGAGAATTCGGAGTTGTTCCTGAGAAAGGCCCTTAGCGCTTCTTCTGAAATTGAATATTTAAAAGGGATCTCGCAAACCCTTACTATTTTGGGCAGCCTCTATTTCAAAAAGAAAGAAACTGAAAAAGCATTGGCTTACATGCATGAAGGCCTGGCGACAGCCCTTGAACTCAATGAAAAGAGGATTGCCAGTGAAACGTACAAGACCCTTGCGGAGGCCTATAAAACAGCAGGTAACCTGGCCAAGGCCCTGGAATGTTTTGAGCAATACGATGAAATGCGCGCCAAGCTTTCTGCCCATGATAACCGGAGTCTTGTGGAATCTTTGCAGAGTGAGATCGAATCAGAGAAATCAGAACGGATGATTGTAGAAAGCAAGAACAGGGAAATAGAATACGCCTACGAATTGATCAAGGAAAAAAATAAAGATATTACGGATAGCCTCAAGTATGCCAAACATATTCAGCATGCCCTGCTTCCGGATATTAAATTCATTTCAGGGTTTATTAAGGACTTTTTTATTTTTTATCAATCTAAGGAAATCGTTAGCGGCGACCTTTACTGGTTCCAGGAAAAAGAGGGAAAGATCTATATTGCCGCCTGTGATTGTACCGGTCACGGGGTTCCGGGGGCTTTTATTTCAATCGTTAGCAATAACTGTCTTTACCAGGCCACCCGTGAGATCAGGGAGCCCAATGCCGCTCTGATCCTTGACCGCGTGAACGAACTTTTCAATCAATCCATAAAGCAACATTATGAAGATTCTACAGTGAGGGATGGAATGGATGTTTCTCTTTGTATTTTCGATTTTGTAAAAAATACGATCAGTTTTGCCGGAGCCAACCATAATTTATACCTCGTCAGGAATGGCGAAATGAAAGAAATAAGCGGTAATAAGCAACCTATCGGAGTTTTCATAGGCCATGCAACCCGAAATTTTGAGGAGCAGCAGGTAAATTTTCAAAAAGGAGATTCTATTTATATGTTTACCGACGGTTATGCCGACCAGTTTGGAGGTGAAACAGGAGATAAGAAATATATGAGGAAACGTTTTAAAAATTACCTCACCGCAATATCGGGTAATGAATCTGCAGAGCAGCAGCAGCTTTTAAAAAAAGATTTCAATAACTGGAAGGGAAATAACGAACAGGTAGATGATGTGTTGGTAATCGGAATGCGCGTCTGAAAGAGCGCATTGCAGATTACCACATCCCGTCCCTTAGCGGGATCTTTTTGAAATAAAATGTAATCGGAATGCGCGTCTGAAAGAGCGCATTGCAGATTACCACATCCCGCCCCTTAGCGGGATCTTTTTGAAATAAAATGTAATCGGAATGCGCGTCTGAAAGAGCGCATTGCAGATTACCACATCCCGCCGTTTAGCGGGGTTTTTTACTTTTATATCTAACTGATAATTAGCTTTATGAATTACCCTCTTTTTTGGTGCATACATTTCTACATACACTTGGGATACTCTGGATATATAGGCAATGAGGGATAGGTGGATTTGGGGTTATTAACAACTCAATCTGTTCAGTAAAGCAAATCTAAGCATAAAATTCTTCCCAAAAAGCGAAAATACTTTTGTAAAGAGAATAGAACCTTTAATGATCCTTTCTGTCTTTCGCAGCTTTTTTTGTTCCTATTTGCCTTTAAATGATAGAACCCAAGCAGTAAATTCCTACAGGAGTTCCAAGTGTAAGCCCCCCGAAAAATCAGACTGTATAGAAGTAGGCTAAAAAGCTTAATTTTAACTAACAGTCAACATGAAAAAATCAAGATTTACCGAGAGCCAGATTATCTCTGCACTAAAGGAACAGGCAGCTGGCAAATCCTCCACGGACATTTGCCGTGAGTTAGGGATCAACAAAAACACCCTTATCAACTGGAAGAAAAAGTACGGTGGTATGGAGGTTCAGCATCTTCGAAAGATGAAAGAGCTGGAAGAAGAG
>JBJMLS010000318.1:0-9758 GCA_045805185.1 Bacteroidia bacterium
AGTAATTTAGACGAAAATATTTTTATGGATAAGATACAGCTTCTCTGGGCCGATGATGAAATTGAATTATTGAAACCGCATATCTTGTTCCTGAGTGATAAAGGTTATGATGTCAGTATTGCCCGCAGCGGTGATGAAGCATTGGATGCCATTAAAGAAAAAGATTTTGATGTGGTATTGCTTGATGAGAATATGCCCGGCCTTTCCGGCCTGGAAACGCTGACCCGTTTAAAAACATTTAAGGCGAACCTGCCGGTGATCATGATCACGAAAAGCGAAGAGGAGCATTTAATGGAAGACGCGATCGGTTCTAAGATCGCCGATTACCTCATTAAGCCCGTTAATCCTAACCAGATCTTATTATCGCTGAAAAAAACACTTGATAACAAGCGCCTGATCAGCGAAAAAACAAATACTGAATACCGGAAAGAATTTCAGCAAATCGGAATGACGATCGGTGATAATCTGAGCCCGACAGAATGGAAAGAACTCTACAAGAAGCTGGTGTATTGGGAGCTAACGATCGATCAGAACCAGGATAAGAGCATGCTCGATATTTTAAAAATGCAAAAGGGAGAGGCCAATGCGCAGTTTTTTAAATTCATTGAGAAGAAATACATCAATTGGCTGAATGGAAAAGATGCCGACGCGCCTGTCATGTCGCACACCTTATTCAAGAATAAATTAATACCCGAGCTGGATAAAAATACCTGCACCTTTGTTCTGGTCATTGATAATCTGCGCTACGACCAATGGAAAATGATTGAGCCGATCATTACAGAATATTTTAAGGTGGATACCGAGGAGCTTTTTTTCAGCATACTTCCATCGGCCACTCAATACGCGCGTAACGCCCTGTTCGCAGGATTACTGCCGAGCGAGATCGAAAAGCGGTTTCCTAACCTCTGGCTGAACGATGAAGAAGAAGGCGGAAAAAATATGCATGAGGAAGAGCTGATGCAGGCTCAGTTAAAGCGATTGGGTAAGGACATAAAGATGAGCTATAACAAGATCACCAATATAGCTGCAGGAAAAAAACTGGCGGATAGCATCAGCAACCTTTCGTCGAACAAACTGAACATTATTGTTTACAATTTCGTGGATATGCTTTCGCATGCGCGCACAGATATGGAAGTGATCCGTGAACTTGCCGATGATGAGCCGGCTTACCGTTCCCTTACTGTGTCCTGGTTTGAACATTCGCCTTTGCTGGATATGATCAGGCAGATCGCTGAGAAAAAAGCGAGACTGATAATTACTACTGATCACGGAACCGTTCACGTAAAAGAGCCTTCCAAAGTGGTGGGAGACAGGAACGTAAACACCAACCTGCGGTATAAGCAGGGGAAAAGCCTTGATTACAATAAAAAAGACGTGTTTGAGGTCCGTAATCCTGCCGATATTTTTCTTCCGAGACAGCATGTGAGTTCCTGCTTTATTTTTGCGCAGGCGGATAAATTTTTTGCATACCCGAACAATTACAACCATTATGTTAATTACTATCGAAATACTTTCCAGCACGGGGGCATTTCAATGGAGGAAATGATGATCCCTTTTATAACACTGACTGCCAAGTAATTGCCTTCCTGTTTGCGGCTCCGTTCGCTGAAGCTATTGCGTAGGCGCTTCAGGCAGCGTCAGAAGATGACGGGTAGGAATTATTGAGTTGGTTATCAGTTATTTAATCCTATGACTCAGGGTCTCCGCCACTTTCCTTATAAAACGCTTTGCCAATAGCGAAAAACCTGCTATCTTCGCAATCCTTTTTAAAAAAATAAATTAATAGAAACAATGAGCAAACACTATGAGACGGTTTTCATTTTAACTCCCGTTTTGTCTGAAGATCAGGCAAAGGAAACCGCAAAAAAGTTCAAAAAAGTGTTGACCGACGCAGGAGCGAAGGTTCTTCACGAAGAGAATTGGGGCTTAAAAAAGCTAGCCTATCCAATTCAGAAAAAATCAACTGGTTTTTACCATTTAATGGAGTTCTCCAATGATGGTCCGGCCGTAACAGAATTAGAAATAGCATTTAAACGTGATGAGCGTGTAATGCGTTTTTTAACGATCGCACTGGACAAGCATTCAGTTGCGTATGCTGAGAAGCGTCGCAGCAAGGCCAAAGGAGAAACGCCTGCAAGACTGGAGCGCAAGCCAAGAAGAGAAAAAGCCGGCGCCTAATTATTAACCATTAAAAAACTAAAAAATGTCAGCAGAAATAAGATATCTGAATCCACCTACAGTGGAGACCAAGAAAAAAAAATACTGCCGTTTTAAGAAAAGCGGTATTAAGTATATCGATTACAAAGACGGAGATTTTCTTTTAAAATTCATCAACGAGCAAGGTAAAATTCTACCGCGCCGTTTAACCGGAACATCAGTTAAGTTTCAGCGTAAAGTTGCCCAGGCGGTAAAAAGAGCCCGTCATATCGCAGTTTTACCTTACGTAGCAGATGGTTTAAAATAATAAGGAGGCAAAAAATGGAAGTAATATTAAAACAAGACGTTAAAGGACTTGGATACAAGGACGACGTTGTGAAAGTAAAACATGGTTATGGCCGTAATTTCCTTTTACCTCAGGGTATAGCGATCATCGCTAACCAAAGCAATAAAAAAGCACAGACCGAGATCATTAAGCAGCGCGCTTTCAAAGAAGAAAAACTTCGTAAAGAAGCCAGCGCCAACGCCGAAAAACTTTCCGCACTTACCATTACAGTAGGAGCAAAAGCAGGCGAAAGCGGAAAGATCTTCGGTTCGGTTTCTAACATACAACTTGCCGAAGCATTGAAAAAAGCAGGTTACGATGTTGAGCGTAAAAATATCGAGTTCGCTGAAGAGCACATTAAAGCTTTAGGCAGCTACACCGCGAAAGTTCGTTTGTTCAAAGAAATTACAGCGAATGTTAATTTCGAAGTGGTAGCAGAATAAGAACTGAATCTTACTGAAAGTAAAGGCTGGACGGGTGTCCGGCCTTTTTTGCGCTTGGTTATTAACAAGTTGTTGTTGCTAAGTTAACAGGTTATCAACAAATTCAGGAGCCTTAATTTGCCAATTTAGCGTTTACGTAATGGCAAAAATAATGCTCAAAAGACTCGTTGTGTTGATCTTCATCCTTAGTGCTGTGTGGGCTAAAGGCCAATCTGCGAGCAAGAAGATCGATGACCTGAATGACGATGCAGAGTTTTTCCTGGAAGCAAGAGAATATGACCAGGCCTATGTTTGTTACGATAAGCTAACCAAGCTCGATCCGAAAAATCCCATTTTTAAGCTTCAGAAAGGAATGTGCGCCCTCCACCTGCCTGATAAAAAGAAGGAATGCATGGAGCTTTTTGAAGAGGTTCGCGAATTGATCCCTGATGAACCCAGCATTTTGTACTATATGGGAAGGGCGTATCATGCCAATTATAAATTCGACGATGCGATAAAAAGCTTTAAGGAGTTTCTCGCTCAAAAAAGCGACGACAAGGAAATGCGCGATGATGCACAGCATTACCTTACCAATTCGCAGTTTGGATTGAATACGGTGCAAACCATGATTGAAGCGGATATTACCAACATTGGTCCGCCGGTCAATACGAGCGCCCAGGAATATGTCCCGGTTATTTCAGCAGATGAATCCGTGCTTATCTATACCTACCGCGGGCCCAGAAGTACAGGGGGATTAATGGACCGGGATTTCAAGCCAGATTCAAGCGGGATCTATTACGAAGATATTTTTATTTCACGAAAGAAAAAGGATTCTACCTGGGCCTTTCCTGAAAGTATAAGCGACGTCATCAATACCAAGCACCACGATGCATCCATTGCACTTTCGCCGGATGGTCAGGAGCTGTTTACATTCTCCAGTGATGTTAAGGACGGGGGTGATATATACGTATGTCACCTGCAGGGAGACTCGTGGACAGCGCCAGAGAAACTGGGACCAACGATCAATACCAAATATTGGGAAGGAAGCTGCTCCATTACTGCTGACGGCCGTTTCCTTTATTTTGCCAGTGAACGGCCGGGAGGCCAGGGAAGAAAGGATATTTACGTTTCTGAAAAAAATGATGACGGTTCCTGGGGTCCCGCGAAAAATCTGGGCCCTACAATTAATACCAAATATGATGATGACGCTCCTTTCATACATCCCGATGGTGTAACGCTCTTCTTCAGTTCGGAGGGGCATAAGAGCATCGGAGGTTTCGACATTATGTATTCCATTAAAAAAGATGGGAAGTGGATAGACCCGGTTAATATGGGTTACCCGTTGAATACGACGGATGACGATCGTTACTATGTAATTACTGCGAAAGGCGACAGAGGCTATTTCTCTTCCAACCGCGAGAGTAAGGGAGGAAACGGAAGCCAGGATATATTTACTGTAACACCCGGGATACTTGGTGAAAAACCGGTGCTTGCCATGCTTGTCGGGAATATTTATGGTAATGATGTTCCTATCGGAGCTAAAATCGAGATCATCAATAAAAGAACTACCGAGGTCATCGGACCCTTTCGTTCCAATTCTAAAACCGGAAAATACCTGATCGCACTTTCACCGGGAGAGAATTATACGATTAAGGTAAAGGCTGAAGGGTATGAGGAAACCGTTGAGGATTTTGACATTGCAAAACTGGATAAATTTGTTGAGGTAAGAAAAGATTTCCATTTATCAAAAGACAATTATAAAGATCCGCATATCGATACCCTGAAAAAACTTAACGAGCTTCTTAACCCGAAGGATATTGTGAAAGGAAAAGATACGGTTAAGACAAAAATTCCCGATGTTGTAACTACGGATAATCCCTGTGCAGAGTTCAAAACGCTGGACTTTACCGCGCTCAAAGGAAAAAGTTTGAATGATCCGGAAGTTTATAAAAAGTTAATGGCCATAGGACGAAAATTATGCGCAGAGGGGATGATCTTTAAAGTGCAGATTGCGGCCTATCGCTTCCCGAAAAATTATAAATGGGATCACCTGAAAGAGTTTGGCGCACCAGAAGTAACGGATTACCCTGACAAGATCACGCGTTTCACCCAGGGAGCCTACAAGAGTATTCAGGATGCGGAAATCCAGAGGCAAAAGGCAATTGCCAAGGGCCAGACTGATGCCTGGATCACAGGATTCATTGACGGAAAACGCTTCACGCTTGAAGAATTGATACTTGTCGATTTTTACAATAAGAATATTACCCGGTTCAATGAGAACCTGCAATTCTTCAGGGATTACATTGTAATAAATTAGTTACATTCTTAAGCCGATCACCAGGAGGTCGTCTACCTGCTCTATTCCATTCATCCAGTTGTTGATCTCTTCTTGAAGAAGAATGCGTTGCTTCTCAACCGGGTGTTCCTTTATCTTAAGAATAAATTTTTTGAAATTCCTGGTCAGGTATTTTTTCTCATCGGGTCCGCCAAACTGATCCGGGTAACCATCGCTGCTCATATAGAGGCGATCACCGCTTTCCAGATCAAAGGTGTGAAGCTCATACCTGAAGTCGTGTTCCGTGAAACTGCCGATGCTGGCTTTTGTAGGTTTAATGTCTTCAATATCATCGGTTCCTTTCCGGATGATCCACAGAAAACGGTTAGCGCCGGAATAAGATACCTGTTTGGTTTTAATATTCACCCGCAGCAAAGCGATCTCCATTCCATCCTTTCCGCCGCCCTCAACATTACCCTGGTTAAGGGCGTGTTTTACCGCATTGTTCGTATAAAATAAAATTTCAGAAGGATCATTTGAGCGATCAGCGCCCTGGTGCAGTTTGTCGGAACAGATCATGCTCATGAAGCCGCCCGGAACACCGTGTCCCGTGCAATCTGCAACTGCGATTAAAAACTCGTTCTCATTTATTTTACGGTACCAGTAGAAGTCGCCGGAAACAATATCTTTCGGCTGGTAAAAAACAAAAGTATCCGCCCAGCTTTTATTGATCTCCTTCAGGTCGGGAAGAATGGAGAGCTGGATCCGCTTGGCATAATTGATGGAATCGGTGATCTCCTGGTTCTTGTGTTCCAATTCCGCTTTTTGATGGACAATGGTTTGGGTACGTTCAGTGATCGTATTTTCGAGCCGGATATTCTGGTCTTTTAGCCTGCGTGTGTTCAGCTTTACGATCAGCCAGACAAAGGCGATCAATAACAGCAGGTAAGCAGCATAAGCCCAATTGGTGCGGTACCATGGAGGGAGTATGGTAAAAGAGAAGGAAATTTCTTTTCCTTCCTCGCCAAGTATATCTTTTGCCTTTATATGTATTTTATATATTCCTTCTGATAAATTATTATAGGTGATCCTGGATATTTTTTCATAATTGCGGAACCCAACGGTGTCTTTACCCTCAAGGTACCAGGAAAATTCGAGTTCATTCTTATCGAAATAATCTGAAGCAGAAGGGATAAAGTTAATATCGTTCTTGCTGTCAAACGGAATGTCGATTTGTGGGTATTTTGATTCAGGAGTGAGGTACTCAACAAAATTTGTAGTGTCGTTATTCAGGTAACATTTGGAAATGAAGGTATAGATCGGAATCTGTTTTGGACGGGCATTAATATCATAACAGATCAGCCCGTCATTTGTGGAAATGTAAACAAGAGAGGAGTCATGATTAAAATTCCTTGTGGATATTCCTTTAATACGCGTTAGCATTTTCGGATCCTCCTTCATTCCCTTTCCTTCCGGTACAAGTGTTCCCAACCATTCAATCCTGCTTTTATCGTCGGCCTCCCTTTGTGCCATGAACCAGATTTCCTGGTTTACCTGTTTTGCCATGGCAATAGACATTTGTTTATATGGAAAAGGATTGAATTTTTTTGACCTCATGCATTTTGCCGGATCGGTCAGCGTTATCTCCATTATGCAGCTATCGTCTGTCCCGATCAGTACCTGGTTATTATAATTGAAAACATAATTGTCCGTCAAAGGAAGTCCGTTCTTTTCTCCTAGTTGAGAGAATCTGAATGATTTCTTGTAATCCAATAGAAAAAGTCCGTTTTCCTCCGTGGCGAATACAGTTCTTTTTTCTTTATCAAATGACATTGATCTTATCGTTCCCCAGTCGGAATATCTTTTTATTTCGGTAAATGTTCCATTATAGTAGTGTCCGGCAATCAGCTCACTGTTCGAAGTGCCTAAATATAGAATGGTGCTATCGTTTGGCTCCGCAAATACGGAATAAAGCCCTTCTTCAAAAACCAGACTGATTTTATTATTGCGCAGCCTGTATAACCCGCTGCTGTTGGCAATAAGCAGATCTCTTTTTAATTTTAGAAATCCCCAGGTCTGATCGTTAATCTCAGTTTCATCAAAATTATTTGTGAGAGGATTATAGACCTGGAGGCCTTTCCCTGTAGCGATATATAAATTATTTTCAAATTTAATACTTGCCTCAACAGTACCCTTGATTCCATTATTTTTTGTCCAGCGCGTTATCGGAGTATTGACCTCTATGAATGAAACTCCTGAAGCTAATGCGAGCCATAAGTTGCCATTGTAATCCGGATAAATAAACTGCACGCCCGGGTCCTGCAGTCCGCTTTTATAATTGATCTGTTTTAAAGGCTTAAAATCTCTATCCACAATCAATGCACCGCCCTTTAAGCTGCCGATTGCGTATGTTTTTTCATTGATCCAGGCTCCGCAGTATAATTCATTTTGAGCCATCCATTCATCGCAGGGACTCTTCACTTTGGTAATTGTAGTTTTTAATGGTTCTTTCTCGTTGTAAAACAGAAGATGTAAACCGAGTGTTCTTGAACCGAGCCAATACAAATTATCTTTATAAGGAATTATAAAATCAACGCGGTTGTCTTTAAAGATTTCTGAACCTGGAAGAAAAAGAAGGTTCCCGTTAACAAGGACTTTAAATCCTACCTGCTTCTCTCTTACAAAAAAATCTTTCCCGATAGAAAAAAAAGTATGAAAGCTTTCTATTTCAGGGATAAAAGACCGGAGCTTTCCTTTACTATATAAAAAGATCCGTTCATTGGCGCAAAAGAATACATCGTCTCCAATGCAGCGTACGGACCAAACATAACCGAAATCCAATTCCTTTTCACTGAGCTGGCGGGATAATGATTTATAGGCGATTTTTCCATTTACTTCTGTAGTGAGGTATCCGAATTCGGTAACGCCTCCAACGAATATTTTATTGTTCTTGTCCTTTGCAAGGAAAATGCAACGGCTCTCATTATTAAGGGAAACAGACCTCCAGTTTTTTCCATCGTATACCAAAACCCCGTTCGCGTTTGCGACATAGATCCTTCCAAATTCATCCTGGATCGCTCCGCGGTTGTCATCACTACCGTTAATTTCAGATGGACTAAAATTCGTCAGGTAATAGTTCCCCGTTTGCGCAAACGATTTTCCCTTGCCGATGAATGCAAGAATAAATAAAAAAAAGATGATCCGGTTGAACAGCATAGGAAAAATGGAATTCTAAAAATAGGTATTTATCCCAATAAGCGAAACAAATAATTTTCACTTTTCATACGGAACGCGATGTTTCAGAACCAAAGCTTCCCGTACATTAGTCTTACGCCCATGGTATTAAGGGAAATAGCTGGTTCAAACCAGCAGATCTCGTGCAGCGTGAAGGTTGTGAAACCAGGCATTTTAAGTTCTGTAGAATAAAGAAACTGCAGTTCCTGAGCTGATCATGATAAGATATTCTTTAATAAATCATCGAATATCTCCTGTTTCAGGGCAAATTAATTTATCTTTACCTGTCCTGGCTCGCGTAAGAGTATTACCCCTGATAAGCGAGAGAAAAAGGATCGCTTAAGGTATGGCT
Source organism: Bacteroidia bacterium (assembly GCA_045805185.1). Taxonomy (GTDB): domain Bacteria; phylum Bacteroidota; class Bacteroidia; order B-17B0; family Aurantibacillaceae; genus JAHEYF01. Next base: position 8,766 of record JBJMLS010000318.1, read on the forward strand.
CAGCATTAGAATAATTAGCTGCCTGTTTTTTCCGATCCGGTCATTTTTGAATGAAATCATTAAATCAATATAAATGAAAAAATTAGTAGTTACCCTTAGTATAATCCTGTTGCCTGCGCTTCATTTTGCCCAATGTCCCGGAGCGGCAGTGTCGTTTACTGTTGATCTTTCGGCAAGCGTCGATACGGTCTGGACCAGTCCCTCTACAGCGCGGAACGGTTACGCCTGTGCAGGAACAGGAACTGATAAATGTATTTCATTTGTGGTTACGATCAATCCATTGACTACTGTGTTAAATTTTAATATTGCGACGGGAGCCTTACCGGGCGGGGCTTTGGCGTATGAAGTGAATTGCGGTGCAGATATCCCTCTGGGACAGAAAAGCTGCGTTTCAGGATTGACAAGCTTTTGTATTTCTTTTTGTAAACCGGGGAACGCCACCAATACTTATTCGATCAGTCTCAGTAAAGCTTATGTCAATAAACCGGATACTATAATCCGCCAGAACTGCAGTAAGCTGATCACGGTAAGCAATTTATCAGAACCTTCTTTAACATGGAATTCCATCGCTCCTGGCGCTCCAGGCCAGTACAATTCATATTTGTCCTGTACCTCGGGATGTGATTCTGTTAACATTGCTCCAACATTCGGTGCGCCTGCTTATGTTGATTATAAAATTAGCGGGAATGATCTGGTTTGTGGTCTTCCCGTAAGCGATACAATAAGAGTTTTTATTGATCCGCCGATGAGTGTTTCTCTTTCTCCAACGAATGGATTTATATGTACAGGTGGATCTCCACCGGTTACATTAACGGCGACCCCAACCGGGGGCTCAGGTCCTTATGCCTATTTGTGGAGTCCGGGATTAGAAACAACCTCATCCATTAGCGCTTCTTCTGCCGGGACTTATACCGTTAGTGTTACCGATGCTATATCGGGTTGTCCTGCGGAAACACAAACAGTTACTGTCGCATCAACTATAACGCCCGCTTC
>JBJMLS010000319.1:0-33267 GCA_045805185.1 Bacteroidia bacterium
TATTCTTTAAGCGCCACTGTTGCGACGCCTTATAATATTGACTATACAGGAGATTCTGCAATTTTTCTGACATCTAAAAGCCGGCTCTTTTATAGTAAAAATAACGGAGCTTCGTTCAGTACTATTTCTTCGTTCACCACCGTTCCTTCCAATTCCAATTACCTTAACCATAATTTCACCTGCCTTTCTTTTTGTGATAAAGACTCGGGTGTCATTGGCGGTTACATTGGCACCGTTCCAATGGTACAAGCTTCAACAGGAACTTTCAACAGCTGGAACCTGGCAAGTCCTGTAGATGCTACAATACCTAACGGAAATGTTACAGCTGTCGTACGATTTAAAAACAACCTTATTTATCTCTTAGACAATAAAGGACATTTCTATGCCAGTAGAAATAATGGAACCAGCTGGCAACTTAAACACACCATAACAGGAACTTCCGGATTCATCTCGAATTCAATGAGCTTTTCCGACAGCCTTAATGGTTTTTTCTTTACCAACCAGAAGGTATACCAAACTACTGATGGGGGTATTACGCTTACCCAGGTGTCCAATCTTCCTGGTGGATATATGACAGTAAATAAGGCAAAGTTTATCTCAGCGAGCACCGGAGTTGTAATCGGATCTACATCAACAAATTTATACAAAGTATTTCGCACTATTGACGGGGGAAACACCTGGGTCGATCTTATTCCGGGAAGAACAACAGATATGTATAATGACTTGAGCTTTCCCTCCCAGGATACCGGATTTGTTGTCGGAAGCAATTACATATTGAATACAGTGGATGGCGGCAGTACCTGGCGAATTAAACGCTTTACAAGTCGATTAACACGCTCAGTTGATTTTATCAGTGGCGTTAACGGCGTTGTTGGCGCAACCGGAACCGGCCTTGTTGAGGTGTGGAAGTATAATCCTGCTTCTCCATCTCCTTATCCTTTTGCCCTGTTTGATTTCCAAACTAATTACTGTTGTATGGGGCAAGCCTGTGGTGTGATTAACTATGGGTCAACTGCCTGGACTTATAAATGGTATGTAAATAATGTGCTTGCCGCCACTGGACATACTCCTCCTAATTTAATTATTCCTTTCAGCGGAAACAACACAATTAAACTGGTAACAAGTGATGGAATATTTAAAGATTCTGTTTCAACAACCGTATATAGTGCGGCACCTTATACCGGAAGTACCCCACTTAATTATACTGTTCCTGATTCAACCCGATGCCAATTGACTCTTGCCACATTTAATCTTCTAAATAGTAACAATCAATTTGTGTATTATCTAAGTAGTGGAGGTTCAGCTATAAGTACCAATTATCAGGGAAACGGTTCCGGAATACCAATATATAGCTTCCCTCTATCGGCTGCTGACACTATTATTACCCTTGTGGCATCAACTGCTTATGCAGGATGTCCGGGTAATACTTTTACCTCAGCGAAGAACTTTACCATATTCCCTCTTCCACCTAATTATTTACTTTCGGCAGTAGATGATTCTATCTGTAAATATGATACGGCAAAAGTTATCATTGGCCCTTTAACCGCTGGCACTAGTTATATGCTTTATCTTGGGTCCTTTTTATCACAAACTACAGCGGGTTTAACGGGACAATACAATGTACTTGATCTGGGTACCGCTTATATGAGCTTGTCGCCGTATTATGTATCAACCGACGCAAATGGATGTTCATCAACTCCTTCTGTCCCTGTGCATATTAAAGTTGATTCTACCTGGGCTAAGTTGTATACTACTTTTCCTGCCAATCTAATAGGCGATACACTTCAGGTAATTAATCAGTCTGTAGCTACGCAGTATATATGGTCCTTTAGTTCAGGTACTCAGGTAATATCAAATAATAATCAACAACTTGAGCTGAAATACAATGTGGCGGGTGAATATCACATAAATCTTTACACCACAAATAATACTGGATGTAAAGATACACTGGATTACAAGATTAGTGTTTTTGAGCCTTTATCCCAGGGAGGAGGCTCGCTTTGTTTAATCGACAGTACGCTGATGCTTCAGGATTCTGTCTATATTAACAATTGGATGGACGTTATCCTGCATTTCAAGCTTCATGCTGATGTGTATGGAAACACTTATATTGCACGGAATAATTATTATAGCTCAACACCAGATCCCTATTATGGAAAATTGGGATTTAAAATTGCCAAGTATGACGTGGGAGGTACTTTTAAATGGGCAATAGGTCCCAACTTTAACGGGTTAACCATAGGTCCAGGATGGAATTATATGCATTCCAGCATCAATAGCATCAGCAGTGACCCTTATGGTAATATTTATTTTGGTGGCAATTTTGGTGGTAATTTACTTCAGATAGGAGCAAAAAGTGTCAGTTTTACAGGCACTGGTTCCAATAGCTACATAGCCAAGCTTGATTCTAACGGCATATGCCAGTGGATCATCGGAATTAATAGCAATCCTCCCGGCTCAGGGCCACCACCTTCAAGTGTTGGAGATATTATTTATGATAATCAGGTTTTATATACCAAAATAATAACTGCTGAATCAATCATTTTCAGTGATACTATTCTAAATACCGGATACAGCAGCGGACATTTCCTGCTTAAGTTTGATGCAGATGGAAACTACAGACTTCTCCAGCGAATATGCAACGACTTTCAATGGGCGGAGTTTAACTATATCGACTTAAGTGGTCCCAGCGCCATACAATGTTATTCATACGGTCAGAAAATAATTAAATACAGGGATAAACTCATCCATATATGTATGACTCAGACACCAAGCATATCTCTTAGTCCAACTCTAGGAGTGGGAAACGATAGCAGTAATATATATACCTATGCTATTGTCACTGATACTTTAGGTAATGTGCTCAGTTGTTTCAGACCCATGCGAATATATGGAATTCCACCATTTCAAATGGCATATAAAAACAATTGGGAGTTTGTCCCTCATTTCAGCATAGACAAGGCGGGTTATCTTTATTTTACCTGGAATAAAATTGAAAACGAATCCGCATATTATTCCGCCTCCGGCTATAACAATTATGGTTATCGTTTCCGACTTTCAGATAATACGGTTATAAACGCCCGTGATGCGATGTCGGTATTGGTGAAATACGACCTCAGCGGCAATGTAATATGGTACAATACTCATGATTATTTTACCACCTCATCACTCGTGGCCAATAATGATGGGAATATCTATGGAATCGGCACAGCTTATAACCTTGCGGGTTTGAGCTCTATTGATAACCACGGCCAACTCATCACCTTCCCCGATTCGTGCAGACATGCTCTTTTGTATAGTTATGATAATGCCGGAAACTTACTTTGGGTAAAGCCTTTCAATTCGCCGTACTTTGAATACCCTAAGGAGTTGTCATTAGGTGATAGCTGTAACTCTACTCTTTACTTTGCCTGTGGCTTTGACACAAGCGCTAGCTTCATGGGCACTACCATAAGCGACAACGACAGAATAAACATTTTTAAATTGGATCCTTCAGGTACTTGTTCATCGATTACCTGTCCTTACAATGTTACGAATATTCACGAAGAGGAAACTCCCAAAGGTCAGTCCGCTTTATTCGATATTTTTCCCAATCCATCAACCGGTAGCTTTATACTCAATTCGCTTGTTAAGTCTGATATCAATTACAGTATTACTAACGGGCTCGGGCATGAAATACTGAAATTTGGCACCACGGCTGTTATTTCCAAAGAAATTAATCTTCAGGAATTGTCAAATGGCTTATATTTTATTACAGCCGTTTCCGGAGGGCAAATCCAAAAGAAGAAGATTGTAATTACCAGGGAATAATTTCGGTTAGTAGCAAAAGAAAACAGGTGTTACCTGATCATCACTCCTTTTTTGTTCAGCAAAGGAATGGTGACAAAATTAGACTCGAGTATGCTCTCCGGCAGAAAGACAAATTTCTTGTCATAAATATTTCCCCCAATATAAAAGCTTACCCAATATTCATTGTTCAATCCGAATACATCCTTCATAATGGGCTCTATAACTGAATAAGCATGCGGAGGCACAGCTTCAATAAAATAACGCAGGGTGGAGGTTTTAATTGGTTTTTCGTTCAACTCGCCATAACCATTGGCCGTAATAAGGACATTGCTGAGTTCATCATTTTTGAGGTTCACCAGGTAAACCATCCAGGTACTTTCTCCATCTGTTTCTTCAGGAACAATTGCCACAGCAATATCCTGCACAGGTTGTATCAGTTCGCTTGCTTTCATTTCAGACCAGTGTACATTCAAACAATTCACAAAAATACTTTTTTACTTTTTCTTTCAGCTCAGTCATGTCAACAGCTCTTTTTATTTCCTCATGCAACGAAGTGACCTTCTTGTCGGAAATACCGCAGGGAATAATGTTGTTGAAATAGCTAAGGTCGGCGTTTACATTGAATCCCAGCCCATGCATTGTCACCCACCTGCTGCAGCGCACGCCCATAGCGCAGATCTTCCGGGCGCGGATCTTATCTCCCGCGTCGATCCATACGCCTGTTTCTCCTTCGCTTCTGCCTGCAACAATGCCGTAATCTTTTAGCGTTCGGATGATCGCCTCTTCCAGGTAACGCAGGTATTTATGAATGTCTGTAAAAAAATTATCGAGGTCAAGTATGGGATAGGCCACCAATTGTCCGGGCCCGTGATACGTAATATCTCCTCCTCGGTTTATTTTATAATAGGTGGCCTGCTTTTCATTCAGCTCGGCATCATTTACGAGCAGGTTAGTTTCATCGCCGCTTTTTCCAAGGGTATAAACATGAGGATGCTCTACGAAAAGTAAATAGTTGGGAGTTGCGGATTCGGTATTATTATTCCGGTTCTCCAGTTTCTTTGCAATGACTTCATTAAATAGCTCTTCCTGGTAATCCCAGCAGGCTTTATAATCCATCAGCCCCAGATCTTTAAAATGCACCAGCCCGTTCTTCATGAAAAAATTAAATGCCTTCGTTTAAAGCTTTGCCAGCTCCGCTTTCAGGTGATCGATCACTTTTACTTCAACCGGATCGATTTGTTTAAGGTCCGCCAGGTAACAGCTCATCCAATCTGTTAAATGAATAAGGTAGATGGCCTGCTCAAGCTTCGATTTACCTTTGGCGTTTATCTCTACAAACGTTGAAGTATATCTTTTCAGCACCTCTTTACAGACTTCCAGGCGTCTTATGTTCCTTGAATAATCATGCGAGGTGCGAAGTGTAACCACCGCGAGGTTCTCATTTTTACTTGTCCATCCTACCAGCTCATTGTGATTCATTTCCGGAATAACATTGTGCCAGCAGAGCATTTTGCTGTTCTCGTTGATCTGCTGACGAAAACGAACAGCGATCCCTTCTGTGTTGCCCATTGAATATATGACGGCGATCTTACCATTAAGCTGCTGAGCTCCTTTTTTTGCTTCCTCACGGATCTGTTGTTGCTCCGTATTTAAAAGCGCTATCGTTGCTTTCAGTTCTTCCCTATAGCTCTCACCAATAAGTTTGTTATGGCTGAGTATCCTGAATAACTGAACCAGGGAATAACCCAGGCAGGTACGGGGAGGATTCCCACCCGGCACTTTTATGCAATCAAAATGATGTTGCGCAGCTATTTCAGCGATCTTCCCGCCACTTGTGATACAGGCCACTTTTGCTTTCTTTGCGATTGCTTCGTTGATGGCGCTGATCGTTTCTTCAGTGTTCCCGGAATAGGAAGAGATAATGACCAGCGTATGCGCATTTACAAATGCAGGGAGAAAATAATCCTTATTTACGATCACGGGAACGGTACATTCCGTAGCGCTTAGTTCTGCTATCAATGTTCCGCCGATCCCCGATCCGCCGAGGCCGCTGATCACCACATGCTGTATTCCGTCATGCAAGGTTAATCTGGCTGACTCAGCTATCTGAAGCGCCTCCTGCAACTGGGCAGGGAATCGTGCCACATGGTCTTTCATAGGAAAAAAATTAGAACGGTAAATTTACGAAATAACCGGGAATAACGAAACCTATTTTAACACAGAGATTAAGGGGTTATGGGGGCGCACAGAGAGCTTTTTACCATTCAAAGCGAAATGCAGGGCTAAAATAACGAAGCTGCTTTCAACACAGGGTTTAAGAGGCCATAAGGCTACAGAGAAAATAGTACACTTTTGTAAAGAAAAACTCCGTGAAACTCTGATCACTCCATTACTCCTTGTTAAAAAACTTCAGAGTCGCATACCGATTACCAAAATATCATCCACCTGCTCGATATTTCCTTTCCAGCGCTTGTGATACTCCAGCAGTTTTTGCCGCTGCTCTTCCATCCCAAGCTTTCCGATCTCAATCAGCATTTCCTTGAACCGTCCGGTGGTCAGCTTCTTTTCCTTTTCACCGCCGAACTGATCGGCGTAACCATCTGTGAAAATATAGAATCGGTCATCAGGCCCCGCTTCCACCACATGATTGGTGTACACAACTCCGCCTTCGCGGTCAGCATCTTTTGTCCCGATAGGAATTTTATCCGCTTTGAGTTCTGTTACTTCGACTTTGCTTACTATCCATAAAGGACGCATGGCTCCTGAAAATTCCAGCTGCTTTTTATTTTTATACACTTTACAGATGGCAAGGTCCATTCCATCCTTGCTCTGATTATTCGGCTGATTTTTGTACAAGGCATCCAGCACGCCGTTATTCAGCTCCTTTAAAATTTTAGCAGGCTCGTGGATCTGTTTTTCGTTCACGATCTGGTTGAGCAGGTTATACCCGATCAAACTCATAAAAGCCCCGGGAACACCGTGTCCTGTGCAATCAATAGCCGCGATAATGCAAAAATCCTCTTTATCGGCGAACCAGTAAAAGTCCCCGCTTACAATGTCTTTTGTAAGGTAGAGGATAAAAGATTCGGGAATGCTCTGCTTTACAACAGGCAGTGCGGGAAGGATTGAGGTTTGGATCTTTTTCGCATAGGTGATGCTGTCGAGAATATCCTTGTTCTTTTGTACGATGATCTGTTCCTGGCGTTTCCGCTCACTGACGTCTGTGTCGATAATGATCATTTTCTTGAGCTGACCGTTATCATCATAGATCGGGGTCAGTGTTGAAGATTCCCATACCTGCGTGCCATCTTCAAGCAGGTTCAGGGATTCGTATACAACCGAAGCTCTTTTCTCCCTGCAGTCGGTAATGATGGCATGAATGTATTCATTGTTGCTGATCTCGTAAATAGAATCTCCCTTAGTCTTTTTTAATTCCTCCAGGGTAATCTTATTCAGCCGCACAAAACTATCGTTCAGGTACTCTACCCTTCCTTCAGCATCCATGATCAATACGACGTTATCGGTTTTGCTGGCTACCAGCGAGAGTTGTTCCAGCTCCTTGCTCTTTTCTTCAATGATCCTTGATTGTTCCTGTATCTCAGCGGTACGCTCTTCAACTTTTTTCTCCAGGATCAGGTTTTCTTTCTGCAAAGCTTTCAACCTGTACTTTACAAATGCATAGATCACAACAGTCGCGGTTACCAGCGTGATCAGCCAAAACCACCAGTATTGCCAGATGGGCCTGGAAATGCTGAAGGAATAGATAGCCGGTTTTCCCCATACACCTTCTTCGTTGCAGGCTTCTACCATAAAGCGGTAATCGCCGGAAGAAAGGTTATTGAACTGCGCCTGCTTTGTTTCAGTTGGTTGTTGCCAGTTGTTATCCTGTCCCTCGAGCTTGTACCTGAATTTTACCTTCTCCGGCAGCTTCAGCCAGATTGCATCGAATTCAAAGACAAAATTATTCTGGCTATAGCCAAACTCATGAATGGAATCAACAGAATAGTCTTTGAAATCCAGCTTCATTCCCGTAAGAAAAGCAGCCGGCGCGATCGTATCCCGTGGCGTGTTCAGCGCCCTGAACTTTAACAGGCCGTTGTTCGTTCCCGCCCAGATATTTCCTTCCTGATCCTCAAACACCGCGTTCAGGTTGGGCTCAATGTCATTATCGCTCACATCGAAATAAGTTACCGACTTATCCGCGCTATTAATCACATCGATTCCTTTGGAATGCACGGTGACGATCTTATCTCCGGCCGAGATCAGGCCCTGGGGTTGTGCATCACGCAGTCCGTTGCGCGTACCCATAAAGCTAAGGGTTTTTCCATTGTAACAGGCAAGACCTTCATCGGATGTAGTGAACCAGATGTTTCCCTTACTGTCTTCGGCAAGCGAGTATGCCGTTTTGCTTGTCATTTTCAACTTATCGCTGATGCTGATGAATTTATCTCCTTCCAGCAATTCAAGTCCCGCTCCATCGTTTGCGCACCAGATGCGGCCCTTACTGTCGCAAAGCACCTGGTAAACATAACTGCTTCCCAATCCATTTTCCTCCGTATAGTTATGAATAGCTATCTGGTCGCCCTTCTCGGTGATCTTTGAAATTCCTCCGCCAAGTGTAGCTACCCAGATGTGGTGATCATCATCCACGCTAACCGAGGACACGTTATCGTTTGCAAGTCCGTTCTTTGTTGTGATGAACCAGCTTTTCCGCGTTTCCGAATCAAAGCGGATCAGGCCCGCCCCATAAGTTCCTACCCATAAATGACGGCAGGGACAACGCGACATGCACACGGTTTGAGGAATGGCGCCGGAATTCTCATTGAAAAAATTCTTGGCGAGGTATCCTCCCGTTTCATCTAGCATTAGCTCGGACAATCCTTTTGGCGTTGCCGCCCAGATCGTATTGTCCTCGTCAACGATCATGGATGAGATCTTATCCGATGGAAGGCCCTGCAGGGAAGTGATAAAACTGTGACGCTGATCGAATACCTGTGACACTCCTTTTTGCGACGCTACCCAAAGGTTGGATTCCCTGTCAAAAAAGATCCGGGTAATGTCATTGCTCATCAACCCGAACCCGGTATTCAGCATTTTCACCTTTCCTTTTTCAATCTTAAGAATGCCGTTCTTTTCTGTAGCGATCATCAGGTTGCCCGCCGGCTCTTCACACACATCGGTAATGGCGCCAAGGCTCCAGGAATTGAGAAAAGTATTCTTGATGAGCTTCGCCTTCTCCAGGTTATAATAACACATTCCTGAATCCTGCATGGCAATAAGCATGTTTTGCTTGCCATCGAATTTCACAACGCGTACAATGTTATCGGGTAATCCGGACCTGGTTGTAATATGACTGAAACGTTTTTTTGCATCTGCCTGCTTCAGGTCAATCACCGTAAGGCCGGCATCAGTTCCCAACCATAAAGACTGTTTCCCGTCGAAGGCAATGGAATATACCAGGTCATCGCCAAGGCCATTCTCAGAAGTATAATGTTCCAGCTTGTTTCCGGCATAATGAAATACTCCCGCCCCATAAGTAGCTATCCATAAGCTATTGGGGGCATCGCTGAAAAAACCAGTGATCTTTTCTGAAGCCATTAAATTGTTCAGTGGAAAAGTATCGATCAGGCCCTTTTTTACGCGGCTGATCTTTCCGTTCTTATGGCCAACCCAGAGGGTGTTTTCCTGGTCAAGGTACAAGGCGCTGACCTCGTTAAAGCTCAGGCCCTCTTCTTTTTTATAAATGTGGGGGTGTTTGCCGTCAAAACGGATCAGTCCCTCAGAGCAACCCATCCATAAATATCCTTCCTTACTTTGAGCGATACAGCTTACGCCGAGATCCTTTTTACCAGTAATGGAAGAGAAATTGCGTACCTGTTGGGAAAACCCTTTTGAGATAAAGAGAATAAGAATAAAAGAGAATAAAAACAATCGTGACCGGTAAAACAGCATGTGCTCTTATTTTTGGGAAAGCGTCGCTTTAACATTGACCGCGATTACGGAAGCGATCTTCTGGTTCACCACTTTTGGGACCTTGATATTGAATTCCTCCAGGGGAACAGCAAAATCCGATTCTATTTCCATACTGCCATCTTTTACCGTTACTTTAGCTTTGATGATCTTTTCCTTTTCGACTCCGTGAATGCTGAACATTCCTTTTGCCCTGACGTTATACGTGCCAGGCTTTGACAGATCGACTTCCTCAATGATCTTTCCTTTGAAGGTAGAAGTTTTGAACTTATTCGTTTCCATATAATTTTCCCGGAAATGCTCCTTTTGAAGAGGGCTGTTGAATCCTTCGAATGTTTCAATGATGACTGAAAAAGCAAAACGACGATCGCTTGCACTGATCACGCTTACCAATTTGGATGATTCTGCTTTGATCAATTCAAGAGGGGCTTCTGAGGTAAACTTTATTTTCCCGTTATTGGATGTGAAGTTTTGAGCCTGCGAGACGGAGGTCAGTAACAATATGAGAGCGCTACTAAAAAAAATAAGTTTAAGCCTGTTCCGGATCATAAAAAACACCTCAGTTAAAGAATGATAAATTAAGCACTTTTTTTTCTCATTTACAAGTCAATAATTAATAATGTTCAGGCTTAATTCATTACTTTTGCTCGCTACCTTATGGCTGAGGAAAAATCTAAAAATACGAATACAGGCAAAAAAGGAAATAAGAAATATATCCGCTTGGTCTGGCTGATCGTATTCGCGCCTGTTGTTTTCATTTTCCTGCTCATCTTTCTTATTGCATTCGGTGTTTTCGGCGATCTGCCTGATGTAAAAGAACTGCAAAACCCGAAAAGCAATCTAGCGACCGTAGTTTACAGCAGCGACATGAAAGTGCTGGGTAAATTTTATGCAGAGAACAGGGTGAATGTAAAATTCAAAGAACTTAGTCCTTACCTGGTGAACGCGCTTATTGCAACAGAAGATGCGAGGTTCCATGAGCACAGCGGTGTTGACATGAAAGCGATCTTCCGCGCAATTAAAGGCGCTGCAACAGGAAACTCCAGCAGCGGAGGCGGGAGTACACTCACGCAGCAGCTCGCTAAAATGCAGTTTCCAAGAGAAAAGATGAACAAGTTCCAGATCATTACCCGGAAGATCAAGGAATGGGTGATCGCCATGCGCCTGGAAAAACTTTACACCAAGGAAGAGATCCTCTCCATGTACCTCAATAAATTTGATTTTCTGAATCTTGCCGTAGGAGTAAAATCCGCATCACAGATCTATTTCAGTACCTCGCCCGACAGTTTAAAAATTGAACAGGCGGCCATGCTGATCGGAATGGCAAAGAATCCTTCCATGTTCAATCCCATTCGTCATCCTGATACCACGATGCACCGGCGCAATGTGGTGCTCAGCCAGATGATGAAGTACAATTACATTACAAAGTCGCAATTCGATTCGCTTAAAAAGATCCCTTTGCAGCTCCACTTTTCTCCTGAAGATCACAACGACGGACCCGCGCCTTATTTCCGCGAATACCTGCGTGATAATTTTTTAAAGCAATGGTGCGCGGCCAACCTGAAGCCTGATGGCAAACCTTACGATATTTACCGCGACGGATTAAAAATATACACTACCATTGATTCGCGCATGCAGCGCTATGCAGAAGAATCTGTGGATGAGCACATGCATACCTTACAGGGTTATTTTGAAAAGGACCTGAAGAATAAAAAGAACCGTCCCTTCGCGTGGAACGTGAACAAGTCAGAGATCGAAAGCATCATGAATTCCGCCATGAAGCGCAGTGACCGTTTCCACAGGATGAAAGCAGATGGCGCGAGCGAAGCAGAGATCAAAAAAGCCTTCAACACAGCGGTAAGCATGCGTGTTTATTCCAACCGCGGTGAGATTGATACAGTGCTGAGTCCCTGGGATTCCATTCGCTATTACAAAAGTTTCTTACACACGGGGTTCATGGCCATGGAGCCACAGACTGGCTATGTTAAAGCCTGGGTGGGCGGTATCAACCACAAGCATTTTCAATACGACCACGTGAAAGTGGGCCGCAGGCAGGTTGGTTCCACCTTTAAGCCTTTTGTGTATGCGCTTGCGATCCAGGAAGGTTCGTCTCCCTGCGAGCAGATCCCAAACGTACGTACCTGCATCGACATTACCGATCAGCCGCCCTGGTGCCCGGATAATTCCGATGGAGCAAAAGGAACAGGTGTAAATGTAACCCTGAAAAAAGCGCTCGCTCTTTCTATCAATTACGTAACAGCTGCATTGATGAAACGCTACGGGCCGCAAGCAGTAGTTGACCTCGTGAAGCGGATGGGGATCACTACTAAAATTGATCCCGTACCAGCCATTTGCCTGGGAACACCGGAGATCTCCGTTTTTGAAATGACAGGGGCGCTTTCTACATTTGCCAATAAAGGAACCTGGGTACAACCCGTATTTGTTACACGGATAGAAGATAAGAATGGAAAAGTACTCGCAGAATTTATTCCACAGACTGATGAGGTGTTCAGTGAAGAAAAAGCCTATGTGATGACCCAGTTGATGCAGGGTGTTGTACAAAGAGGAACAGGAACGGCTTTACGCGGACCTAAATACAAGCTCACCAATCCCATTGCAGGTAAGACCGGCACAACGCAGAATAATGCTGACGGTTGGTTCATGGGGCTCACGCCTGATCTTGCTGCAGGCTGCTGGGTAGGCGGCGAGGACAGGAGCGTTCATTTTAACTCAATGGAAAATGGACAGGGAGCGAGAATGGCCCTTCCGATCTGGGGAGGATTTTTCAGAAGGGTATATAATGACAAAACCATTAAGATCTCCAAAGGCGATTTCTTCAGGCCGGCACGGATGACAGAAGTGGAGCTGGATTGTGACAAGTATGACGATGAAACAAAAGACGTGTTCGGCGATGAAAGCGGCTACGATCCTTTTGATAATATAAAATAATTAAATTAGTGCTATGATCAACAGAGTAGTGAAAAACGCCGAGGAGGCGATCAAAGATATTAAAAGCGGAATGACCCTGATGGTTGGAGGCTTTGGCCTCTGCGGCATTCCGGAGAACTGCATTGCAGCGTTGGTAAAGAGCGGCGTGAACAATCTGACCTGCATCAGCAACAATGCCGGTGTGGATGACTTTGGACTGGGCTTGCTGCTGCAGACAAAGCAGATCAAAAAAATGATCTCATCCTATGTTGGAGAAAATGCTGAGTTTGAAAGGCAAATGCTGAGCGGCGAATTGGAAGTGGAACTTGTTCCTCAAGGGACCCTGGCTACGCGTTGTCTGGCCGCAGGTTACGGAATGCCTGTGATCTTTACACCTGCAGGAGTAGGTACCGAAGTTGCGGAAGGGAAAGAAGTGCGCAAGTTCAAATTCAACGGGCAGGAAAAAGATTACCTGATGGAGTACGCCTTTGATGCGGAATTCGCCATTGTAAAAGCATGGAAAGGCGATACCGCGGGTAATTTAATTTACCGTTCCACAGCGCGAAACTTTAATCCAATGATGGCCATGGGCGGAAAGATCACCATTGCGGAAGTTGAACATTTGGTTCCTGCAGGTGAACTTGATCCTGACCAGATCCATACACCGGGAATTTACGTTCACCGTATTTTTCAGGGAGAGAAATATGAGAAGAGGATAGAACAAAGAACTGTTAGGAAAAAGTGATTTGAGGATTTGAAAATTAGTTAATTTGAAAATGCGAGGTTCTAATAAACCGAGAACAGTTTTATGAGAAACGATAAAAAAAAACCTGATAGTAGAATTAACCTTTGAATTTGCTCTTGCAGTTATTGAATTTACAGAGTTATTGGAAGATAAAAAAAGATACAATATGGCCAATCAACTGTTTCGTTCAGGAACGTCCATTGGAGCAAATGTTAGAGAAGCTCAAAATGCAGAAAGCAAGGCTGATTTTATACACAAGATGAAAATCGCGGCAAAAGAAGCAGATGAAACAACTTATTGGTTACTCTTGTGTCATCATTCGAGGAACTACCCCAATCCAGGAGTTATAATGGATAAAATAGAAAGTATAAACAAGGTCATGTCAAAAATAATTTCGAGTTCGAAAACTAAAAACCCGGTGCAATCTTCAAATCATCAAATCAATTAATATTCAAATCATACTAAGCCCCAAGCGTGAAACGCGTTCAGAATAACTTTGCGTCTCTGCGCCTCTGGTGTTAAAAAAGAAAACATGTTAGATAAAATCGGAATCGCAAAACGCATTGCAAAAGAAGTAAAAGACGGAATGTTCGTTAACCTTGGGATCGGTATTCCAACCCTGGTTGCTAATTATATTCCTGGCGGATTGAGCGTGGAGCTGCAATCGGAAAATGGAATTTTAGGCATGGGGCCATTCCCTTACGAAGGAGAAGAAGATGCCGACCTCATCAATGCGGGTAAGCAAACGGTAACCTTGTTGAAAGGCTCTTCCATTTTTGATTCGGCCATGAGCTTCGGAATGATCCGCGCACAGAAGGTTGACCTCACTATTCTAGGTGCGATGGAAGTAAGCGAACAGGGTGATATCGCCAACTGGAAGATTCCCGGTAAGATGGTAAAAGGTATGGGAGGCGCCATGGATCTTGTTGCTTCCGCAAAAAATATCATTGTTGCCATGCAGCATGTGAACAAAGCTGGTGAATCAAAGCTGCTTCCGAAGTGTACCCTTCCCCTCACAGGGGTAAAGTGCATTAAAAAAATTGTAACAGAACTTGCGGTGCTGGATATAACTCCGCAGGGGTTTAAGCTCATTGAGCGCGCGCCAGGCGTAAGTGTGGAAGAAATAAAAAACGCGACAGCAGGAAGATTGGTGATTGAAGGGGAAATTCCGGAGATGGCATTATAATTACAATGAAATATGTTTGAATAAAACATTTGTAGATCTGCTGAGTGCTTTTTCATGTTTGCTTTTCTGGTCACAACCGCCCTATCACTCTTCTTCAGAATATGTTTAAGTCAAGAATTAGTATCCTGGAGGTGGGTTAAAATAGAATTGCCTTAACCTCAACTTTATTGGCTCAAATGGCTCTAAGATTTCAAAAAACTATATATTTGCACAACAATTAATTATAACATGAAAACTACAATAAAACTCTTTCTTACAGCTTCCGTTGGTGCTTCGCTTTTCTTTTCTTCCTGTAAGGACAACTCTACTCCTGTCCAAAATATCGCTTCACAGTTCATCAACCTGGAAGATGAGGTCATGGGATTCCAAACCAGGATTAAAGGAGATGCATATTCCGGTGTTTATTATTCACATGTGGATAGTACAAATGCTTTTTCACTTGGATATTCATTTTACCTGCCCGATTCGGTAAAAAATACAAATATCAAAGTATATGTTAACGCTTTCATTCGTTGCGGTGAACAGAACACCCCCGGAACGATCGCGGTTACGCTTAATAAAGCAGATTCCATGATCGTCTGGAAAGAAATATATCTTGGTAATCACGTTACGGTTCCCAACCAGTGGACGATCGTTACTGATTCCATTCTTCTTCCAAAGGAGATCACCAACATTTCGCCATTGAAGTTAAATGTGTTTGGCTTTTACCCCAAGGGAAAAACATTCCTGGATATTGATGATATGTCGATTACTGTAAAATCGGAGAAATAACTTTAATGGATAAGGAATACGAAGCAAAATATCATAGTAAAGAAGAAAGTAACTGGTGGTTTATTTCCAGGCGCGCGGCCATTTGCAAGCTTTTAAAAAATACCGAAAGATCAGCGAGAATTCTGGATGTTGGCTGCGCTGGCGGACCTTTGTTATTGGACCTGAAGAAAGAAAAATTCACCAATGTTTATGGCCTGGATTTTAGTCCCGAAGCTATTGACTTATGCAAACAACGGGGCCTGGAACGCGTGTTTGTAATGGATGGACATTATCCTGACTTTGAAAATGACTTTTTTGATGTCATTATCTCCTCGGATTCACTGGAGCATTTGGAAAAGGATGAGGTTGCTTTAGCTAACTGGAAAAGGATCCTGAAACCGGGTGGAACCTTATACGTATTTGTTCCGGCATATCAGTTCCTGTGGAGTGATCATGACTTGATCAACCATCATTACAGGCGTTACAGTAAGCGCCTTTTGGCCGAAAGAGTTTCAGGAGCCGGCTTTAAGATCGAACAAAAAGGGTTTTGGAACTTTGCCATGTTCTTTCCTACTTCTGCATTTCGACTGATCCAGCGCTTATTTTCATCCAATAAAAAAGATCACAAGCCGAAAGATCAGTTGGAAAGCTTTAGTCCCTTTATTAACCGATTATTGATAACCTGGATGAAATTTGAAAACACGGTTTTTAATTCAATTGGGATTCCTGTCGGAGTAAGCGCATTTATAAAGGCAAAAAAATAAAAGCTCATGATCGATCTATCCATTATCATTCCGATTTATAATGAAGAGCTGAATATCCCAACCTTATACGGACGCTTAAAACCTGTCGTGGATAAGATCGGGGTTTCTTATGAATTGGTATTTATAAATGACGGAAGCAAGGATAAATCCATAACACTCATTAAGCAGCTCGCAGCTACCGACAATACGATAAGGTACATTGATTTCAGCCGGAACTTTGGCCACCAGGTCGCTGTTAGCGCCGGTCTTGATCTATGTGTGGGGCAGGCTGTAGCGATAATTGACGCCGACCTGCAGGATCCGCCGGAACTGATTGAAGTGTTGTACAACAAAATGAAAGAAGGCTATGAAGTGGTGTATGCAAAACGCCGCTCACGAAAAGATAAAAACATATTAAAGAAAGCTGCTTATAAAACCTTTTACCGCTTATTGGCCAGGATCTCACAGGTAGATATTCCGCTTGACACAGGAGATTTCAGGGTAATGCACAGGAATGTAGTAAACGTTTTAAAGGATATGCCTGAGCAGCACAAGTTCTTACGGGGTCAGATTGCCTGGATCGGATTCAATCAGACATTTGTAGAGTACGACCGCGATGTCCGTGCGGCAGGAGAACCAGGATACACTTACAAAAAGCTATTCAAACTTGCTTTCGACGGCATTACTTCCTTTTCAAATGCGCCGTTACGCTTCGCCAGTATTATGGGTTTCATTGTTTTTCTTGTTTCCTTTATCCTGATATGCTACGCATTAATATCCTACTTCTTTTTCAAGGGCGATATCCCTCAAGGATGGACATCCATTATGATCTCCGTATTGTTCATCGGGGGTATTCAATTGTTAAGCATTGGGATCATAGGAGAATATATTAGCCGCCTGCAAAGCGACGTCCGAAAAAGACCGCTGTATATCGTCAGGGAAACTAATTTCAAGCATGATTAACCGGGGGCATATTTCCTCAACCATATTTTCGTTGAGAGGAATGTTCCTGATCATTTTCTTTTTTGTCTTCGCATCCATTTCCCTCGTAAATCATTACAATTTCAGAACGTATTCCCTCGATCTGGGGATTTACAATAATGCATTGTATGATTTTTCTCATTTCAGGGCAAATGATTATTCCATAATGGATCACATGTTCCGGAACATTTTATCCGATCATTTCAGCCTGATCCCTTTTTTGGTATCACCGCTTTATTGGATCTTTGATTCCTATACCATGCTCATTTTTCAGATCTTCATTATTCTTTTTGGCTCGTATGGGATTTATAAAATAGTTAAACTAAAATCAGAAACGAAGTATATTCCAGAACTTGCCATGCTACATTTCCTTGGTATTTGGGGCATCTACTCGGCCCTATCTTTTGATTACCATGATAATGTAGTCGCGGCCATGTTGCTTCCCTGGTTCTTCTATTTCCTGCAGCTCAATCAATGGAAAAAAGCAATTGCCTTTTTTATACTGATCCTGATCGCTAAAGAGAACATGGCATTCTGGTGTTTTTTTATTTGTATTGGATCAGCAATCCATTATTATAAAGACAAAGTCAGGTTTAAGCGACTGCTTCTGTTAGCTGTTATATCCGTTTCTTATTTCTGGCTCGTCGTGAACCACATCATGCCATTCTTCAGGGAAACAGCGAAAGATACTTATCTGCATTTTAACTTTGATGTATTGGGTAGTAACTTTAAAGAAGCAATAGTTACAGTTGTCAACAGTCCCCTTAAATGTCTCAGGTTATTGTTCGTTTCACCATTCCCTGATGCCGACACTTTAAAAATAAAAGAAGAGCTGCATTTCATGGTTCTCGTTTCCGGAGGTTATGCGCTACTTTTCAGGCCTTATTATTTAATCATGCTAATTCCTATTTACGCGCAAAAGCTATGGAACAATGACTTTACCAAATGGGGAATCAACAACCAGTATTCAATAGAATTTGTGCCCGTATTGACCCTGAGTCTCTTTACGCTAATCTGTACGATTGAAAGAAAAAATATAGCATACCTTTTTGCGGCGGCGGCTATAATTTTGACATTCTCTTATACCTTTGTCAAGCTTGAACACCGTGTCTCTCTGTGGTACAATCCTGAACAAAGTCAGTTTTATTCCAAAGCGCATTATGTCACTCCATACAATGTGAAGGAGGTCTATCGGGTATTGAAACTGATCCCGGAAGATGCACGGGTAAGCGCGTCACCTAATGTAGTTCCCCACCTTTGTAACCGTGAAACAATCTATGGATTTCCAAAAGTGAACGATGCTAATTATGTTTTAATATTGAATTACTACGAAAGCGCTTATCCTTTATCTATGGAGGAATTGCGTGAACAAATTAGATTCTATAGTAATTCTCCTGACTGGAGCATAGTATACAATAACCACGGGATAGGTCTGTTTAAAAAAGTAAGAGGATGAGAATTGCGGTAATCGGGGGAGGTCCTGCGGGAATGACAGCTGCCTATCAGCTGTCAAAATATATTCAGGATATTGATGTGTACGAGGCCGGGCCGGCCGTTGGCGGGATGTCTAAAACACTCAACTTATGGAACCAGAAGATCGATATTGGCCCGCATCGTTTTTTCAGTTCCGATACCCGGGTAAATACCTTGTGGCTTGAAGTGGTTGGACAGGATTATGAAATGGTGGACAGGATCACCCGGATCTATTACAAAAAAAAGTTCTTTCATTACCCGATAAAGGCAATGGATGCGCTGCTGAATCTTGGAATTATTGAAGCCACACGCTGTATATTTAATTACGGAATTGAAAAAGTTTTTCCAACAAAGGATACGTCAACATTTGAAGGATGGGTAACCAACCGGTTCGGAAAGCGGCTTTACACTGTCTTTTTTAAAACCTATACTGAAAAACTATGGGGTATTCCCTGCAACGAGCTGGATGCGGATTTCGCGGCGCAGCGCATAAAAAAATTCAGTTTGGGTGAAGCCATCAGGTCTGCGTTTTTTGGAAATACCGGCAAGCATAAAACTCTTGTTGACCAGTTTGCATACCCGCATGGTGGTACAGGTATGATCTACGAGAGAATGGCCGCTTATGTAGCTCATAAAGGCGGAAAAGTGCATTTAAAAACACCGGTCAAAAGAATATTGACGCGTGGAAAACAGGCCTATGCACTGGAGCTGGAAGATGGAACGGTAAAGGAATATGATCACATCATCTCTACCATGCCCTTAACGTTAATGGTTTCACGCTTACCGGAAGTTCCCGAAAAGGTCAGACAAGCCGCTTCAGGCTTAAAATTCCGGAATACGATTATTGTTTATCTGAATATTCAGGCAAAGAATCTTTTTCCCGATAACTGGCTCTATGTGCATTCTGCAGATCTGCAAATGGGAAGAATTACCAATTTCCGCAATTGGATCCCCCAGATAAACGGCAAGGAGGAAAGCACTATTTGTGCGCTGGAGTACTGGTGCTATGATGAAGATGAGTTTTGGAAATGGGACGACCAGGCACTTATTGCGCTCGGAAAAGAAGAGCTTCGGAAGACAGGACTTATCGGTGACTCAGTGATCAGCGATGGGTTTGTGTACCGGATTCACCGCTGTTATCCGGTATACAGTTCCGGCTATAAGGAAAACGTTGATACGATTAAAAACTATCTGACCGAAATTGAGAATCTTCATGTAATCGGAAGGTATGGCTCGTTTAAATACAATAATCAGGATCACTCCATTTTGATGGGCCTGCTGGCTGCAGAGAATATACTTAAAAACAGCAAGCATAACCTGTGGGACATCAATACGGATTATGAAGATTACCAGGAATCAAGCGTGATCACTAAACTGGGCCTTGAAAAGAAAGAGTAATCAGCATCTATAATTTATAGACCACAATATTCTGGTACTTTCCGATCGGATGCTTCGTAAATTCCTTTAATCCTTCATTCAATAGTATTCTATTATCATAGATGATAAGGTATTTAACTCCGCATTTGATCTGGTATCTCAGCACGTCGGCATTAAAATTATAGGTATAGCCATCGATGCCCGCACTTCCGCAAGCTGTAAATCCGCGCAAACCGGTCAGGTATAACGTCATATTGTATGTATAATCGGGGAGAATGATCGCTTTATCTCCGGGCCTTACACCGAGCTTCCCGAGATATGGCTTACAGGTTTCAAAGGGCCTGATAAACTCCACATACAATTTATCCATGTACTTATAAAGCTCAATCTCATTCTTATCGCTTAGCGAATATTTTAATATGTCATCATAATGGTAAGCCCTTAAACGAATATTGACGGCTGTATAATAAATATTTAAAACAATAAGCACAACAGGGATTACCGTCAGCGCCTTCCTGAACAAGGACGGAGGGACAGATTTATAATAGTCCAGGAATAGAAGAAAAACGCAGGCAAAGAATGGAAGAAAATTGATGAGGTAATAATCGTGCGCTTCGAATTGTTTGTACCAGAACAGGAAGTAGACAATTGTTCCGGTAAAGGTTAGCGAAGTAATGCTCAATAGCATACCATTAACACGCTTACGATTGACCAGGAAAAAGAAGAACGAAGCGATGAAGAAAAGATTAATGAAATTCGGGTAAAGCTGATTTGTTCTTGTTGTGAATATGAGCCTGGTAACCTCATGAATAACCTGCGGGTCAACCTTCCATATCGGCATCAACCCGGTCAGTAAGAAGTGATGACTCTGGTTTTTTTCATTATAAGAGTTGGCATAAAGATACCAGCAGGCAACCAGGAACAGAGAAACAAAAAATGGAAGGGATTGCTTTATATTAGCAATGAACTTCTTTTCTTTTATACTTTTCATTAAAAAAACCGCGATGGATGAAAGCGGAAGAATCCCATAGGTAACTTTCAACAGCATTGCGATAAGCCAGAAGATACTGGCTTTCCACAGTTTTTTATTGTCGGGATAAAGTGTGTGCTCATAAAAATAATAAAAGCCCGCCAACACAAGTCCCAGTGCAGGGACATCAGGTAAATAATTATTACTGTAATAAATGAGAACAGGTGATCCCGCAAGCAACAGAACAGGTGCGCTTTTTAAAAAGGTATCTCCAACAATTTTTTTACTCAACTTATACAGATAATAAAAACCCAGAAGCAGTAAGCCGAAATCAATCGCCCGAAGGATAATCTCATGTTGTCCGAAGATCTTCCAAAGCAATGCCGTCAAATAATACAGAACCGGGAATTCGCCTACAACTTTCCCGCTGCATGTGGAAGGATTGATGCATAAAAAAGAACTGTCGAAAAAATTCAAGCCATTGAGGTAGTAATTATAGGTCATTCCCAGGCAATCCGCTTGCCGCCAGCTATGGATTCCCTGTATTTTATAAAAAAAACTCTTGTCAAGGTTATATAGAAAAAATAGTCCTATTACGATAAAACCACCAATTAATAAAGACCTCTTTTTCATTTGCTTGCCTTATAATTTTTCTAAAGATATGCATTCTGCCTTAATTTGCTTTTGATTCAGATGCAATAACCAGCATCCCAGCAGGCCCTTCAAATAATCTCTGTTTCTTACTTTCTCCCGTTGGTTACATTCCCGATTTCTGCTTCTTAAAAAACCATATCGCGTCTTTTTTTATAAGTGAATCTACCGACAAGCCTTCTTTTTTTGACCTTATCCGTATATCCTCCATCCACACTTTGTTTCCTCTGATATAGCTTACCCACCCATCAATCTTAGCTTTTTCTGCTTTTTTATCATTTGGATGAAGTCTTCCGCTCTTTATTTTGCCATATAGGGTATTAATAAAACCATAACCTATTTTGTACATGTTTGCCTCTGTAGCTAAAATGATGATTACATCCTGCCGCTCTAATACTTCATTGAAATCCAGGTCAGCTACCATAGTATGTTTTTGATAGCTTTCAGGATACGCTTCTTTAAAATAATACCAGAACGTTTCGTCGCGGAAGATATAATTTCCAAAGCTGTAGGAATTCAAAGTCCACCAATAGCTGTCCGCTACTGCCATTAACCTTGGTCTGGGCTTATTTTCGTTTATCTCTGTAGTGTGATCGACATAAGCCATTGGATAAGTCGGTGGAGCTTTGAGCAGGTTCATTCCTAATAAAATGTCGGTATCGGGATAGCGCGCAGTATCCGACACTTCTATTTTTCTAGTTATTACCTCCGGCAAATCGATCCCGAGTTTTTTCTCTACCCATTTATAAATCGTATCGAATGCGATATACGCACCATATTTGCTCCAGTGAATACCGTGCTTAGGATACAATGGATAAGCGCTCTTTTTTTTAATAAGAGTAAAATACGTATTCAAGTCAATATAATTAATACCATATTTTTTAAACTGCTCCAGGTAAGCTTCATTATTGGTGATCGTTTTTCGTCTCTTTAATTGGTCAGGAATAAACTCAGGAAAATACGTAGCCTTTCCAGGCGCCATGATGACCAGAATGGTTTTGTTGGCAAAGGCTAGCGTATCCTGTATTGTTTTTAGTTTGCGGCAGTTCTCCTGTATGGTATCCATCCCCACAAAATCTTCTCCGTAATATGCCCTGATGTAATCAATCTCATATAGGTAATCCTCCTTTCCTATTATAACACCTTTGGCTGAAGTTTTCCTGAAGAAACTGAACAATAGTTGGTTGTTCAAACGAATAAAAAAATTCCTGAACCCGAAATTTTCATTGAGGTACTCTTCTGCTTTTTTTTGATATGTGCCATCAAACCAGGTTTCAATTGAAACAGGTTGATATGCGCTTGGAACAATAGCCCCCTGGAGAGGAGAAATAGCCACAAAAGGCTTTACCTGCTGGTAAAGCAACACCAGGAAAGACAAAAAAATCAAAGCAAGACAGTTATACTTTATAATCCGGTTGGCTAACGACATTTGTTACCCGTTTTTTTTATGATCCTCATCGTACGTGAACTTAACATCAAGTTCAAGCATTTCTTCTGTTGTAATCTTTTTCTCAGCTGCTTTTTTCCTGATCTGTTCCATCCATTCCTTAGTTCCTTTTATCCTGTGCCTGATATCCCTCAACGCTCTCCTCACCTCCATTGAACCATAATCCATGTTATAAGCATAGGCCGCATCAATACGCAGCTGTTCTTCCACGCTTCGCCGGTTTTCTACCGCGTTTTTATTTACCTGGGCCATCCATTCAGCATTGCCTTTTATTCTCTCCTCATATTCCTTCAAAACAGCCCCTAAGGCAATATCCGCTTCCCGGTAAGGTGTATAATCAATGTCAAGCAAATAATTCACATCCCTTTCGACCTGTTCACTTCCACTGATCTTATTTTCTTTGGCTTTGGCCATTATGTTTTTTTTCCATTGCTCGTCTGAATTAATATTGTCCATGATGAGCTTTCGTTTTTGCTCATTATTGAGGCAATATACAGTGTAGGCTTTATCAACGAATCCATAAGGAAAAAGGTCGAAGGTAGCTTCTGTGGCCATAAGAAGAATCACTTCCCGGTTAACTGTTTCGTCCGGGAAGTTCACGCCGTTAACCCCTTTATCCTGCTTCACATTGTTCTTGTAAATATCCCTGTTGTAGAACCAGTACTCATCGGTTTTAAAAATGTTAGAAGGAATATTATCTCCCACCATGCACCACCAATAACTATCTCCTACTGCCAGCACATTCGGTTTTGTTTTGCCGGTTCCCGGACCATAACGGTAGTTGACATAAGGCATTGGTTCATGAGGTAATGGCCTGAATAAGTTAAGCAATACACCTATATCATACTCCCGCTCCTTCAGCTCATCGCTCATGGTAACTGAGTTATAATAGAATTCCGGAAGGTCGATACCCCGCTTATTTTCAATGTACCTGATGATAGAATCTATCGCTAAAGCAGAGCCGTAATTTGTCCAGTGCGTTCCGTATTCAGGATAGATGGGATAAATGAGTTCATATTTATACTTTGGATAATACTGATTGAAATCAATAAAATTGACACCGGCATTTACAAAGCCCCTGGAATAATAACTGTAGTTCGTAGTATCTTTTTTGCGTTCCAGGTACCGGTCGGGAATATCTTCGGAATAATAGCTCGCTTTTCCCGGGGCGAATATAATAACAAGGTCCGTGTTGAATTTTTTAAGAGAATCCTGCAAGACCTTTATTTTACGGATATTTTCATCCGCCTTGTTTTTGCCAACAAAATTGATCCCAATATAATTATTGATATAAGACTCAATAAAGAACTGGCCATTCTTTCCAATAACGACTCCCGGAGCTTTTGTAACATAAAAAAGCCGGAACTTAATCTCATTTAATAGTCGAACCAGAAATGGCCTGAAACCCACATAATCGTTTAAGTAAGTATTTGTTTCTTCCTGAAATGATCCATCCAGGATCCTCTTAATCGAAAGATCCGGTTTAGAAGAAAGCTCCTTTATCCCGTCCAGCGGGCGCACAGGAATGAGTTCGGTTTTTTTCTGAATTGCGAAGACACTCATAAAGAGTAGTATTATACTAAGCAATATGCGTTTAAAACCTGTCATCAGAACCGGAAATAAATGAAGGGGTTAAAATTAGATGAGGTTATGGATGCAACCGATAATGTAAAAAGGGTCAGGGACAGCAAGGTCATCAATAAGCTGCCGCCAGCGCCAAAATAAGAGAAATATACTTTTTGCTGGATCCGTTCCCCGATTTTAACTGCAGTGAAAAAAGAGAAGAGAATGGCTACTATAAAATAAAAGACCTGTTCATTATCCAGGGCTGCAGATAAGGAGGATAAATTAAACTCGAAAAGCTTAGCGATAAAATGAAGAGCATACGAGGTAGTGTCAGCCCGAAAGAAAACCCAGCCGATGGCCACAAGTATAAAAGTGATGAGCATTGCCGGTATTTTCCCTATACCCTCCAGGACTTTTCCCAGAAAGGCCCTTTCCAGCACAAGAAACAAGCCGTGGTAAATTCCCCAGATAATAAATGTCCAGGCTGCGCCATGCCAGAATCCTGATGCGAGAAATACAAGCCAAAGATTAAAATACATTCGTTTCCTGCTTACCTTATTTCCACCTAAGGGAATATATAAATAGTTCCGCATCCAATTCCCAAGTGTCATGTGCCACCTTCGCCAGAATTCGGTTATACTTTGTGAAATATACGGATTGTTGAAATTTTCCGGGAACTTAAAGCCTATCATTTTGCCTATGCCAATTGCCATATCAGAATAACCTGAAAAATCAAAATATATCTGGAACGTATATGCCAGCATACCCACCCAGGCAAGAGTAGTAGTAAGCTCAGCCGGCGCCATTGCGAAGATCTCATCCGCTTTACCGGCCATTGTATTTGCAATGAGCACTTTTTTTCCCAAGCCAAGGCAAAAACGATAAAAACCGGAAAGCTTGTTGTCAATTGTATCCTGCGCGCTACGGTCAGGGATTTGATCCGCTATTTCATGATAACGGATAATCGGTCCGGCAATAAGCTTTGGAAATAGAATAATGTACAACTGGTATTGCCAGAAATTATTGAGCGGCTTGTGTATCTTCCGGTAAACATCCACCACATAAGTAACACTTTCGAAAGTATAGAACGAGATCCCAATTGGAAGTATGATCCTGGTCCAGTGAATTCCTTTTGCACCAAAAACACCAAGCAATGAATTAACATTCTCAATGAAAAAGTTACAATATTTAAAATAGAATAAAAGCCCGAGATTCAGTGAAAGTGAAAGAATAAGAAGTGTTTTTCTCTTCTTCTCATCCGTTGCCTGGTACATCAGCCTCACGAGGTAAAAATCAACTGTAGTTGTAGCAAGGATCACAAAAATAAAGCGCGGTGCGCCCCAGGCATAAAAAAATATACTGGATAAAAGCAGGAACGGATTCTTTGCGACCTTCGGCAATAAAAAGTAGATTGCCAAAAACGCGGGTAAAAAATACAACAAGAAAATTACGCTGCTGAATACCATTGTGTTTCGTTTAATTGATTTCCATTTCCAGGATCTGTCCTACAATATCTTTTTTAGGATAAGGGACGAAATTCTGTTTAAATGGTGCAGTAGGCCACCATTCCTGGTTGTGCCATTCCTGTGTGAATATAATCATCATCTGGTTATTGGGTATTGCAGTAATAGTATTGTCCATAACACATATTACTTTCATCTTATCCTTTTCGGGCCCCAGCCTCCAGATTATTTTTTCAGGCTGCCATTCGATCTCGAAATAATAATAGTCCCTAGCAAATAATTCATCATGGTCCGCCGGTATTTTGGCTGTTATGGATTTATTGAAATCGTTCCACCTGTGAAAGACGTAGCTTTTATTATCTATTTCAAATTCCTGGGCTCCCATGTGAAATTGCTTGGGTTCGTGGCAGGCCATGTCCCAATTGGTGCAGGTAACCATAATATCGCGGTTCTTTGAAGCATCTTCCTCCTGGAAAGGTATTTTCTTATACGAAGTTTTGGGCCAGAATTGTGATTCTTTCAGGATCTCAATATCAATTTCCGAATAGCAGATCGACTTTTTACTTTTGAACAAAGATTGTTGCTCATCCGGTTCATATTTTTCAATGTATGCGAATTCATTATCGCAAATCCTCCTTTTATTCCACTCCCCCTCTCCCTGGTAGAGCAACCAAAATGCATTTGTTAGCCCGTTCCAAACATTGTCCCGGCTTAGCATTTTGGGGAATTTCACTTTAGTCCTGAACTTTCCATAAGTAAATCCTATTCTTGAGTATACACCTACGTGTTCTTTTTTCAGAGTTGCCTCGTCGCTTTTAGGATTGATCAGCGTAATTGCATTTTTTAATGAATCGACCTTTACGGTCTGGCATGGGCAATCAGTGCTTTTTACAAAACCATTGATCAATTCAGGACTTTCTGTATATTTTTTCTCATTCAGCGCATATTCAGCCCGCGTATAATTCTCACCCGTAACATCTCTTATCTCAGGAATATTGTGAAGTACAAACGCGGTATTGATGTAATGAAAGTACTGTCCGAACTGCGCTTTGTGATACAGGCTGTTACTGTCTCCGCAGGAACTATTGAAATCGGATTTGGAGTAATTGGATTTGTTCACATTCATCGGATCAACATATACTCCGGATGTGAGGTCGAAATGCGTGTGTACCTCCAGCATTTTATCTGCGGTTATCACTTCGGTCTTTGACAATGCCCCGCCGGCGCCGGCAAAATAACCAAAAGGGTTTATAAATTTCCCATCGCTATCTGTCCTGTCGATGTTCTTTACCCCGGCGGGTATCTTTGAATAATCTTCACCGGTGGTTACAACAAGCATGATTTTATATTTTCCCATGCGTGGGTTTCTTTTCCACCGGTTATTTGCAGATTTATCCTGCATTCTCTCGTTACCGATCAGCCATACTGCGTCAAGATAAACCTGCTCCTCGGTACTGATTTTTTTTTCGACAGCTTTTTTTCTGATCTTTTCCATCCATTCAGGAGTACCCTTTATCTGCTGTTTTTTTAATTCCACCAGGTCCTTGGTAAAAATAAAATTTTCAGGATCCGAACCATAACAAGCGGCTTCATTCCGGGGATTTCCCATTACGCGGAAACTATCCATAATGTTGATCTGCTGATTGGGCTTTAAAAGCAGGGTTGGTTTAAAACTCATGGTCACATCGTCCCAACTCCCATAAAAGTTTTCACCGGATAAGATATGATCGTCAGGGAACTTATAGCTTTCATTCTGGTAATATATTTTATAATAATACCGTTGGTCTTTATCAGAAGTATTTGTTATCGAAAAGCTAAAATCGAAATATCCGTTTTTTGTCTGGTCCTTTGTTGGAAACTGTATGCCATATAGAACAGCATTTGAAAGATCGGCCGTCATAGAGATAAGGGAATCATTACCTGCTGAGCCGGGAAGATTGGTGAAAACCCGGAACTCTTTGATTTTCGGCTTTCCGGAAGAATTTTTACATGCCACGACAACCGTCACGGTGGTCAGAATGATCAGGACACGTAAAAAAAATTTATGCATTATGTATGAGGCCCCCTAATGAGCTTACAAATATAAAAATTGCGGGCGAATACCTGAATTTCAATCGCGTTTTTTTCATCTTTATGCTGCTTCCGGGAATCTTTCTTTCAGAGAACTTCCGCTGAAGAGAAAGCAGCAGTAAAAGAAGCCGTAAAAGGTCACTCCTGCCTGAGTTTCCAGCGTATCCTCATTCAGCATAGAAAGCAATGCAATAATAAAGAAAAGTGCAAAAAGAGGGTGCTTATTTTTCTGAAGTAAAGGCGGGAGAAATAACCATGTACAAAACAACAATAAACCCGCAATACCAAATGCGATTGCAATTGCCAGGAACTGATTATGGCTGCGTAAACGCCAGCTTTCTTCAAGTTTGGAGTTATTTAACCTGTATTGAAGCTCAAACGCCTTTCTCACATCGCCCGTTCCTACTCCAAACAATGGCTTGGCGCGAACGATGTCCAATCCTGTTTTCCAGAATTCCAGTCGCATAAGAAGTGAATGACCTGAAGGATTGATCCCATTGAGAAAGTTATCATATTCCCAAATCACCTCATGTATCCTTGATCTCAGGTCCCCGGTATTCGAGTATCGGTAATTCGAGACGCCTCTTTCAATTTCAGCGATTTCCTCCGTAGTCAGCAGGGTAACAGTGAATGAATCCTTACGGAACCCCTTTGAAGTGAGGTATCGTATTAGTGTATGGGAGATGAGATTTCCTTTTTTATCAATACTGTCAAACTTAACGCTACTTACTTTATTCCATGCACCGCGCAATTCGTCATACTCGTTATACAGCCACACCGGATACCCGTTTTCTGTTACATTGGAGGAGGTATCGTGGTGATAATATTTGCCATTAGGAGTTTTTGAAGCATAAAGCGCCTCGTAATTAACTTTTCTTTTAGTGTAATATTTGTCGCACTCGCTTTTAATCAGGTAGGTCATCAGGATCACGCCTGATATTAAAAGAATAAAAGGAAAATATTTAAGAAAAATATTTTCCCTGCTGCTCATATACCGGATAAAAATGTAAAACAGAACTACACCTAAAATAAGGATGCCTGATAGCGACTCCATTATCATTAGAAAAACAACAAACCATAATACCAATAAACCTTTTAGGAAATATTGAGGTATTGTTTTTGAACTTAAATAATCATACAATAAAATACAGATACATAGTACGATCATCAGCGCAAAACGGATGTGTGAATTAAAAATGGAAATGTCCCTGATATCGGTTACTCTTTTTCTTGTCCAGCCAAACAACACAAACATGCTGATAATGCTCGCCAGGAAAGTTGCAACAATAAAAAAATTCAAGAGTCCGTCGATCTCCTTTTTTTCCAATGGCCGGGTGGTGGAAAACAGAAGGGGGAACCAAAGCAATGGAAGCTTTATTCTTAAATCATTGGCAGCATAGTTAAAGTCGGAAGTCCACAAAAGACCGACAAGATGCATCAAATAAAAACTGCTCAGCACCCATAACACCCTGGAAGTCCTTATTACCTGCCACTTCCTTTTCCATTCGCCCTCAATGATCCAGTTCCCTAACATCACGAATTGGCCAAGACTCATCAAAAACTTCGACAAAGGCATACCAACGACTACAAGAAATAATCCGAAAAGGAAAAGATTTCTATTGCTGAATATTGTTTTGATCGGGGGCATAAAAAGGCAACGCAAAAATAAGCCCTTTATTTCAATGGGCCCGAAATAAAAAGCCCCTGGCGCTGCGGCCAAGGGCTATTAACATAAGCGTTGTTTTTTATTCGCTCAGGTCGAAACTCTCCATGAATTTGGTGGTGTAATTTCCCTTTCGGAACTCTTCATTCGCCATTAAACGGAGATGGAATGGAATGGTTGTTTTTATCCCTTCAATAACATATTCGCTCAGTGCGCGCTGCATCTTTGAAATGGCCTCTTCGCGTGTTTGAGCAACTGTGATGAGCTTTCCGATCATACTGTCGTAATTTGGAGGGATCATGTAGCCGCTGTATACATGACTGTCTACGCGAACGCCATGGCCGCCGGGAGTATGCAGTGTTGTAATTCTTCCGGGACTCGGCGAAAAATTCCGGAAAGGATCTTCTGCATTGATGCGGCACTCGATCGCATGCAACTGCGGATAATAATTTTTTCCGGAGATCGGAACCCCGGCCGCAACTAAGATCTGTTCACGGATCAAATCATAATTGATTACTTCCTCCGTGATCGGGTGCTCTACCTGGATCCGCGTATTCATTTCCATGAAATAGAAATTCCTGTGCTTGTCCACAAGAAATTCTACAGTACCTACGCCTTCATAACTCACAGCGAGCGCTGCTTTGATCGCCGCCTCACCCATTGCATCGCGCAATTCAGGCGTCATGAATGGCGACGGGGTTTCCTCTACCAGCTTCTGGTGACGACGCTGAACAGAGCAATCGCGTTCGCTCAGGTGACAGGCTTTTCCGTATTGATCTCCTACGATCTGTATTTCGATATGTCGCGGCTCTTCAATATACTTTTCCATGTACATGGCACCATTTCCAAATGCAGCCTCGGCTTCTTTAACTGCAGAGTCATAGTTCGCCTCCATCTCCTCTTCTTTCCAGATGATGCGCATTCCTTTTCCGCCTCCACCAGCCGTTGCTTTAATAATAACAGGATAGCCAATATTAACCGCTTCTTTTTTTGCCTGGGCAAGATCCTCCAGTAATCCTTCAAAACCCGGAACGCAGGGCACACCGGCCTTGAGCATGGTTGTTTTTGCTGATGCCTTATCTCCCATCGAGTTGATCATGTCGGGAGAAGCGCCAATAAATTTGATCTTATGATCCTTGCAGATCTGGGAAAATTTTGCATTCTCTGATAAAAAGCCATAACCCGGATGAACCGCATCCGCGTTGGTGATCTCCGCCGCCGCTATAATATTCGCCATATTCAGATAGGACTGCTTGCTTACGGGTGGACCGATGCAAACCGCCTCATCGGCGAATTTTACATGTAATGACTCTTTATCTGCTGTAGAATAAACGGCAACCGTTTTTATCCCCATTTCTTTGCAGGTACGGATCACGCGGAGTGCAATTTCTCCACGGTTGGCAATTAATATTTTTTTAAACATCTTGTTTCATTTGAAGATTTGGAAATGTGTTCATCTGAAGATGCAATAACAGTAATTTGAAATTCAATTTTCAAATCATCAATGCATCTTCAAATCAATCAGGATGGATCTACCAGGAATAAAGGCTGATCGTATTCAACAGGCGAAGCATCATTCACCAGGATCTTTACAATTTTACCTTTGATGTCGCTTTCGATCTCGTTGAATAATTTCATCGCTTCAATAATGCAAACTGTTTTCCCGGGAGTTACCTCATCGCCAACACTTGCAAACAGTGGTTTGTCGGGTCCTGCAGCGCGGTAAAAGGTACCGATCATCGGCGATTTTATTGTGAGGTACTTACTCTCATCATTTGCAGGCGGCCCGGCCGGAGCCTTAACCTCTGCGGCATTCTGCTGAACCTGCGGCTGAGCCATCTGTTGTGGAATAGCGTTAACCTGAGGAGCCATTAACGGCGCCTGTACAACAACAGTTTCATTTTTTTTGCCTGCCGGTGTCTTGATAACGATCTTTACTTCTTTTGTTTCCAGCTCAACTTCACTTACCCCTGACTTGGCAACAAACTTTATCAGATCCTGGATTTCGCTTAATTTCATTTTTCCTGTTTTTATTGGTTAATTGATGTATTGTTGTTTGCTTGTGTTTTCTAATTGCTGTTGTAGGCCCATTTCAACCAGATCGCTCCCCAGGTAAAACCTCCGCCGAAAGCGGAAATAATCAGGTTGTCTCCCTTCCTGAGCTGTTTTTCATAATCCCAGAGCAGGAGCGGGATCGTTCCGGCAGTGGTATTGCCATACCGCTCAATGTTCATCATAATTTTTTCCTGTGTGAGCCCAACCCGTTCCGCTGTAGCGTCAATAATGCGTTTATTGGCCTGGTGAGGAACGAGCCATTGCACGTCCTCAGCAGTCAGCTTATTTTTTTCCATGATCTCAGCGCTCACATCCGCCATTCCTTTCACTGCGAATTTATAAACTGCCTGTCCTTCCTGGTAAACAAAATGCTGGCGCTTATCTACTGTATCATGGCTGGCCGGAAGAACCGAACCACCTGCATGCATACACAGGTATTTGCGCCCGCCCCCATCCGATTTTAAAATGAAATCCTGTACTCCCAGATCTTCCTCATTGGGTTCCAGCAGTACCGCTCCGGCGCCATCTCCAAAGATAATACAGGTGGCACGATCGGTATAATCGATGATGCTCGACATTTTATCGGCCCCAACGATTATTACTTTTTTATAACGCCCCGTTTCAATAAACTGGGTTCCGGTGGCAAGCGCGTAAATAAATCCTGAGCAGGCAGCCGAGAGGTCGTAACCCCAGGCATTTTTTGCGCCTATTTTATCGCAAACCACATTAGATGTGGAAGGAAAACCATAATCACCGGTAATTGTGCCTACAATGATCATGTCGATCTCTTCAGCGCCAATCTTTCTTTTCTCCAGAAGCCTTTCAATTGCCGCCACACACATCTCCGAAAGTCCCTTGCCCTCGCCTTTCTGGATCCGGCGTTCCTTGATCCCGGTACGCGAAGTTATCCACTCATCGTTGGTATCAACCATGGTGGAAAGCTCTTCATTCGTAAGCACGTAATCCGGTACGTATCCTGCAACAGCTGTTATCGCGGCTTTTGTCATCTAGTTAAATACTTGTTTAATTTTTTCAGGAAGGTTGGCCTCCACGATCTCTTTTGTGTTCAGCAACATATTTTTAAATGCCAAAGGACTCGAGATCCCATGCGCGATCATTACTGTTGAATTTATTCCCAAAATTGGCGTGCCTCCGTAGATCTCATAATTAAAGCGGTCGAAATACTCGTCATTCCAGCCGCGCTTTTTAATGGTCCTATAAAACGATTCCGCCATTTTCAGCACCACATTTCCTACAAATCCCTCGCAGACCATTACGTCGGCTTTGTCATTGAACAGATCGCGGCCCTCAATATTTCCTACAAAATTAAAATCTTTGGAATCTTTCATTAAGTTATAAGTAGCCTGGGCAACAAGGTTTCCCTTTTCCGGTTCTTCACCGATGCTTAGCAGTCCGACGGCGGGATTATCGCGCCCGAGA
>JBJMLS010000320.1:0-6735 GCA_045805185.1 Bacteroidia bacterium
CAGTAAATACCAGCTCTACTTCATCGTTTCCCAGTTTATTCTGAGAAAAGGTCCAGGTCACATATTGTTTGGGCTGCGCAAGAAGGGAAGCGGAGATAAGAATGGTAAAAACGCTGAATAAGCGGGCTATTTTTCTCATAAACCTTTTAAATAGGTTCGTAAAAATAACGAAAAGAAAGGAAGAGGGATGCCATTAAAAGTTAATTTTCGTAAAGGGATTAGCTTTCGGTTCAAGCGCTTAGTCCTTCACCTCTTTAAGCTTTACTCCGCTTTTAGCGCCATTTACTTTAAGATTGATCTTTATGATTCTCGGGGGAAGGCAGCTCACATCATTACAGGACATGAACTCCAAATCGCCTAGTACAAAAAATTCCTTTTTATTTTTTCGTTTAATCTTTTGCTTAAACACTGCCTGATTGCTGAACATTAATACATTGCTCTGGAAGACCTCAGTGTACACATTTTCCGGTTCGGGCTCCTGTACAGTTCCAACTGGTTCCCATTCGGGTGTGATCAAAAGGCTGAAAGAAGTTGGAATTGGACCGTCACCGGATTGTTTCTGCGAATAGATGTGCCATTTCGGATCCATGGTCGCAGTAAAGACAAGATTACCTTCTGTTTCAGAAAGCTCTTCCCAGGACATTTCCCATTTCACGGGATTGAGGGCTCCCGGTTGAGCAAAGCCTGAAGAAGCGAAGAGATTTATTAAAATGAAAAGTAGTCGTTTGATGAGCATGGTATTTTTTTAGCGCAAATTGAAAACAATAACTGCACCAAAATAGTCAAATCCTGCAACAAATCAGGGCTGAATATTAAAATTTCAAGCGATGCACCCTGTGTATCGGGATAACAAGTCCCTGCTTCAGGATCACCCGTTTATCCGTGAGTCCCCAAACTGTAGTATCTACTACTTTTAGCCCTGCATCGTCTTCGAAGTAAATTTTGATCTTTGTCCGCTCGAGATTTCCGAGAGTGAGAGCGCGGTGTAGTTCGGCTTCGCGTTCGCGGATCGCTTCTTTTGAAGGAAGTACGTCCTGCTCTGGAAAGTGGAGCCCTGCAACGGCTTCCTTGTCTATTAACTGGTAATTGGTAGCTGTTTCCATATCGGGGATGGGGTTAAATGGGTTAATACTCAGATTAAAAAAAGATCCAAGGCAGCTCTGTCTTATACCCTGCTTCGTAGAAAAAGTTTCAAAAAGGAAAAGGAAATCAGTTATTATTTACCTGCTGATTAATAACCTTAAAAAGTTCGGCGGCACGCTGTGAACCGATGCGGTAAACAAGTCCGTCATTGTCTTTCAGCTCCACAAAATCGTAGCCGGAAGTGAAGAATTTTATAATACCACGAACGTGTAAATTATACACTGGCCTGCGTAGCGTATTCTGCTTATACCGGAGCTTTTTAACAGTGTGAATATTTCTGAGATCGATCTTTACCTTGCGCGCGGTCCAGAATCCGTCAAGAATAACGTAGGTGCTATACACACGCGTATGTATATGAAGCACGAAAACAAGCATCCCTGAGACAAGAAGCACCAGCAGGCCAAGCACGAAGAACAGCTGACCCGAGTTCGGGATCTGGTCGATGGGATAGGAACCGATCCTGATCCCGGAAACAACAACCGGCTTCGGGTTTTCGCTCCAGTAATAGCCGATAAAACAAAACAGGGCAAGCACCATGCGGATCATAATGGAAACCTTATTGTGTCCCAGGAACTGCTTTTCTTCAAATAATACCTGTTCGCTCATGACCGGAGAAGTTCAATGACCATACAATTCCTTGTTTCCTTTGTAACGCTATACCTTGCATCCATTCTTCTGCCAATTACCCAAACAATATCGCCGTTCGATTTCAGCAGCCATTGCTCCTGCTTTTCAAAAACCGACATTTTTTCCTCTGTGAAAAAGTCGCTTAACTTTTTAGATCCTTTTAAGCCGGGAGGACGAAACTTATCTCCCCGCTTCCATTTTTCCAGGGTGAGCGGAAAAATCAATTTATCTGCGTCTACAATTATTCCAGGATTTGCATTGACAAGCTCATCGTTTTTTGTCGACTTCGAAAAAGTTAGCGTCACCGGCCCTTTGAATATTGTGTTATCTTCCCCAATGTAATATACGCGGTTTTCCTCCGCGGCGGCTCTCTTCCTTATCACGAGATGTTCCCGGTCTCTTAGTAATTCATGACTCCCGCTGTAAAACAATTTTCCAGGTTCAGTATCCAGGCTTTCTTCAATATTGCGGACAGTAGAAGAATTAAATTTATAGGGCCTTAGCAATTCGAACAATATAAGCGAAAGAGAAGATTCTTTTTTTAAACCGCTTATGCTGATCTTTACGAACTCCGCGGATACTTCGCAGATCCTTTCCCTGCAGGCTTCCACATGCTCTTTTACAATACCGTATGTATCCTGCAAAGATCTTAGTTCTTCCTTAAATATTTGCTCGTAAGACGGGCTGACTTCCTTCAGCTTAGGCATAATATGAAGCCGCAGGTAATTTCTCAGGTATTTGTCCTCGGTATTACTTTTGTCTTCACGGTAAATCACTTTATGCTTTTTAGCATAGGAAGTCAACTCATCCTTTGTAAAATCAAGTAAGGGCCGGATCACGCTTTCCTTTTTTTCCTCTATTCCTTTTAGCCCGTTTATTCCCGATCCGCGCAGCAGGTTGATGAAAAATGTTTCGATATTGTCGTTGAGGTGATGTGCTGTAAGAAGATAATTTAATCCCTGCATTCTCATTACTTCATTGAACCATTTATAACGGAGCTCGCGGGCTGCCATCTGAATAGAGATCCGGCTCTCTCTTGCATATTTCTCCGTTTCAAATTTCCTTCTGTATACGGTCAGCTTATTTTGATCACAGAATTCTTCCACCAATCTTTCATCCCCATCCGCTTCCTCAGCTCTCAAGCCAAAATTACAATGCGCAACGGCATAGGTATATCCCGTTTTTAACAAGAGGTCGCACAAGACCATTGAATCCAGTCCGCCGCTCACCGCGACAAGCAGTTTGTCTTCGTTTGAGAAAAGTCCCTTTTTTGCTATGTTTGTTGCGAACCTGTGAAGCACACTGTAAATTTACGCTATTAATGGCAAAAGTGAAGCATAATCCCGAAGCTCCTGTACTCATCAGCGAGTACATAGATGGGATGCCGTCATTCGCAAAAGCAATCTGTACCCGCTTACGCACATTAATACTCAGCGCTGATCCGGGATTAACCGAAGACTGGAAATGGGGGCCAAATTATTATAAGAATGGGATGGTTTGCGGCTTCGCAGCATTTCAAAAACATGTAAATTTTGTTTTTTTCCAGGGAGCCTTACTCAAGGACAAAAAAAAGCTCTTCGCTTCCAATGAAGCAGCATTGAAAACAAGGACCATACGTTTTACCGATGTAAAGCAGATCAATGAAGAAATAGTACTGGAATATTTATTTGAAGCAATTGATAACAATACCAAAGGACTAAAAGTGAAAATTCCGAAGAACAGAAAAGTTGTCATTCCTTCCGACGTAAAAAAAGCCTTCAGCAAGGCGGCGATATTGAAAGCTTTTGAGAAGATGTCCTACTCCCGGAAAAACATCTTTATGGCATGGATAGAACAGGCTAAACGGGAAGAAACCCGCGTAAAAAGAATTGAGCATTGCATTGAGAAGATGAAGAAAGGAGAGGCTTTATGAGCTTAAGATTTTACACTATTAACAAGAAACCCTTTCTACTCATCACTTGAAAAGATCTTTCACCAGATTCCCGGCTTTATTCGCAAGGCTATCTGTGTTCATCAGCGATCCTGAATAATTCGCCAGGTTATTTACCTTAGCGGGCATTTCCATCACTTGCTTCCCCGCTTTGTCTTCTTTTAGTTTTTTAGCCATTTCAGAATTTACCGAAACATTGTACAGATAGGTAAAAGCAATCTTAGAAAGTGAGAAAGTATCGAAGTATTTATTGAATTCTTTATTCTCCTTGTTCTTTATAAAGCCACGCAGATCGGCAACTGTTTGCTTGTCCTTCTCCGTGTAACCCGGGCTTTGCTCCATTTTCTTCAGGAAGGATTCTGCGCGTTCATTAGCGCTGTTTTTAATACAGATATAAGCAGCTAAAAAGCAAAGCTCTTTATTCTTTACATCCGCATTGTCAAAATCCTCTGTGAACCTATCGTAATCTTTCCTTGCCTCATCTCCCCTGTCACTTTTATCTTCAGCATAAGCCCGGATCGCATAACCCATGCTTCTCAATTCATAAAATCTTTTTTCCGGATCCGCTCCCGGGACACTGTCGAGGTAAGAAGTAGCGGTTTTAACTTCTTCCTTATGCGCCGTGATGTAATCAATGTACTCGCTCGAATTCTTTTCCGAGGTATAATACCATTCCTTTTCCATGCACACTACTGATTTTAAAAGCCCGGCGAACAGGCGCTGATCGGGCTTGGTGATCTTATCGTTATTGATCTTCACTGTTTCATAAACATACATTTCGGGCGGAGCACCGCGGCTAACGAACCAGAGAGCGCCAAGAATGAAATGCTCCGTGCTGTTGTTGTATGATCCGAAAATACTCTTCTCTATGGCCGAACTCATTTCAGCTGAATTACTCAGGGCTTTCTCCAGTGACGCTACCTTACTGAAGATTGTGGGGAGCGAATCTTCCTCTATTGCATTTATCTCATCTTTAAGATCATACAAGCTTTTAAATTTCTGGTAGCTTGCAAAAAGGTCGGCCATTCCCATGCTGACAGTATCTTTCGTCAGCAAGGATGCAATTGCTCCGAGCGCCTCCAGACCTGTTCTACTGATCTTTAGATTTGCCGCAGAAGTATCGGTATAATTCACGCGCAGGGCAATTTTTACTCCTTTGTACGGAACCAGTATTTTAGCATTGTCAATGAACTTTTTTATTTCCTTCTGCTCCCTTTCGTAAGGATCTTCTTTGGAGAGCCAGGAACAGGAACTTAAGAAATATGTGAGGGACAAAAGAATTGCGACATGTTTCATTCTTTAAATATAGAAATAAAAGATTGACCCGCTCCTTCCTGAATTTCAGTTCAGACTTCCGAAATCCCTTATATTTTCATAGTTTTGACCAACATTTTATTTTATGAGCCAAAAAAAAATTACTATAGTAGGCGCCGGCCTGGTCGGTTCGCTTCTTTCCATATACCTGGCCAAACGCGGTTATACCATTGATGTATTTGAGCGCAGACCCGATATGCGCAAAGCAAAGATCTCCGCCGGAAAATCCATTAAC
The DNA here is from genome assembly GCA_045805185.1 of Bacteroidia bacterium. Taxonomy (GTDB): domain Bacteria; phylum Bacteroidota; class Bacteroidia; order B-17B0; family Aurantibacillaceae; genus JAHEYF01. The sequence goes on from JBJMLS010000320.1 coordinate 5,250, forward strand.
CTTGCACTCAGTGACCGCGGCTGGAAGGGGCTGGAGGGCGTAGGCATTGCGGAGGATATTAAAAAGATCGCGATCCCGATGTATGGAAGACAGATCCACAACAAAGACGGATCAAGCGCTTTTCAGCCTTATGGAAAGGAAGGGCAGGCCATTTATTCGGTGTCCAGGGCCGACATCAACATGAAGCTCATGGACCTTGCGGAAAAGCAGCCTGGCGTAAAATTTCATTTTCACGAGCGCTGCACAAACATCAGGCGTTCCGAACTTGAAGCCTCTTTTGAAAACGACGAAACAAATAAAACCTCAACAGTAAAAAGCGATCTGCTCTTTGGCGCCGATGGGGCCTTCGCCGCTTCGCGGTTGAATATGCAGCTTAGCTCTGACCGCTTCGAATACAATCAGCATTATATTTCCGCCGGGTATAAAGAACTGATCATTCCTCCCGGGCCAAGCGGAGAGTTCCTGCTCGAAAAAAACGCACTGCATATCTGGCCCCGGGGAAGTTTTATGATGATCGCGCTACCCAATATGGATGGAAATTTTACCTGTACGTTGTTTCTGCCTTTTGAAGGTGAAAAATCTTTTGCCAATTTAAAAACAAAAGAACAGGTTCAGCAATTTTTTGAGGAGGAATTTTCTACTGCTGTTCCTTTGATGCCAACACTGCTTGAGGATTTCATGAACAATCCCGTTTCTTCATTGGTAACTGTAAAATGCTGGCCCTGGACCTTTGATAATAAAATAGGATTGATCGGAGATGCTGCGCATGCCATTGTTCCTTTCTTCGGCCAGGGAATGAATTGCGGATTTGAAGACTGTGTTGTGCTGAATGAGCTCATCGATAAGTATAAAGAAGACTGGTCAAAAATTTTTCCCGAGTATCAGTCATTGCGTAAGCCCGACGGTGATGCCATTGCGGACCTTGCCGTTGCCAACTTTGTAGAGATGCGGGATAAAACAGCCGATCCGAAATTCCTTTTGCAAAAAAAGATCGAGGCCAGGTTCAGCGCAAAATATCCCGATAAATGGATCCCGCTCTACTCTATGGTTACCTACAGTCCGCACATTCGATACAGTACCGCCTTAAAAGAAGGGCAGCGCCAGGAAGCGATCATGCAGAAGGTGATGGCATTACCGGATATTGAGAAGAAATGGGACAGCGAGGAAGTGGAGAAAATGATGTTAACACAGTTATAATTCTATGATGAATAAAATACTGCTCTTTCTTTTTTTCTTTTCCCTGCTTAATGGTCATTCTCAGAAAATGACTTATGCATTTCCGGAAACATTTCCATCATTTTATAATTTTCATCCGGAAGAAGCATTCGAAAAATTAAATGCAAAGCCTTTGCCGGGAATGAATGAGGAGCAATCAACATCGTTCAGGATGCATACTATGTATGAACTTCAGCGAAGCCTTGATCAAAATGAAGTTTGTCTTGACTGGTTACTCGTAGAAGATTATCTGTATCGGGTATTCGACACC
>JBJMLS010000321.1:0-8420 GCA_045805185.1 Bacteroidia bacterium
TGATCTTGGAAAAATCGAGCAGGTCATTAATGATATTCAGCAATTGTTCCGAAGAGGTGGAGATCGCTCCTACAAATTCCTTTTGTTTCCCATCCAGCCTTGAGTCGCTGAGCAGTTTGGTGATCCCGATTATTCCATTCAGCGGTGTACGGATCTCATGACTTACATTGGTCAGGAAGTTTTCTTTCACAAGCATCGCTTCCTGCTCTGCTTTTCGCGCGGCTATAAGCTTTTCATTTGTATTATGCAGCTTGCGCAGGTTAAGGTCCGCGATCCGGTTTGCCGCGTCAATCTCTTCCTGGATCCTCGCATCTTTCACGGGATTATTAAAACCGAGAATATAATATGCGGGCCTTGCCGTATCAACATAAATGGGGTACAACAAAAAGCTCGCAGTTATTGTTTTCGGGACCGCGATAAAATCGACGGGACTTGCGAAAGTTTGAAGGTTAACTGTTTGTTCAAATATTTTTTTAAGGCTCTTTGCAGAGGCGGGAGAAATAAGCTCATAGATCGACCTGTTCATCAGGTTCTTTCTTGAGATCCCGAGCAGAGTTTCGATCTCAGCATTTACCCCTGCAATAATGCCTTTATTACTGACGCCAATCACTGGAAAATTAGCGCCTCTTGTAAATTCAGTGATCGATTGCAGGGCGGGAGCGTGCGGAGTATTCATTGCTAAGCGCTGTTGGATCAGTACAAATAATTTCTGTAACTGATATAATAACCGGCCATTTTATTCAGTTGTTGAACAGTGAAGGGACTTTTACAGGTTCCAGGGTGATACGACATAATGTTCCCGATGATCGGCGTGTATTGGTTTCCCTGGGAATCCGTTGAAAGATCAGTATAGTTGCAGGAACCGGAGGCAAAATTCGGAGTGGTGATGTCGGCTTCCGTATCGCATAAAAGATCGCCGGTAGTGGCGCAATTACTTCCGTTGACAAGTTCATTTCCGAAAGAAGTCTCAAATGTGTGGTACAGGGAAAAGAAATGCCCCATCTCGTGGCTCCAGGTTTTCCATGGTGTTGCAAACGACGCCTTATTAAGCAGGATCCAGTCCTCTGTAAAGCTCGCCAGTCCGGCGTCTGCGCCCGGATTGATCGAGGTCATTACAAATACATTGATCACATTCGGCTTAACGTAAAGGTTTTTTATTTCCTGCAGCTCGGTCAGTGTATCGAACTTATCATATTTATAGGCATAAATAGTATCCTGCTGGCAGATCTTGAACTGAAGGCACATGGGAGCAAAATCAAGATTTAATGCGGTTAAGGCATCAGTAACATCCGTCTGTGATATTCCGCAGGCATTGAGGCTGTCCGTGATGAAGTGCATGTATACAGAGAGCGTTTTCTTCAGGCAAAGATCGGGTGCAGGAAAACCCTGCCGCTGTGATGCGTGATCTTTTTCATATTGCAATTGCCGCTTTGTAACCACCGTCCCGCATCTGAAGTCCTGAGCCTGCAGTGGTAAAAGAGAAACAAGAATGAGAATATAAAATAAACAGATCTTACGCATAGGTATATTTTCAACTAAATTAATTATTTTAATCAAACAAATCAAAGGAATCGGATAAATTGAAAGAAAAGTTCAGGTAATAAATAATTCTTCCTTGTGGCTGGGAATAAAATAATATATTTGTAAATAGGTCCTTTTTTTTATGGAGATCCGATCAAAGAAACGAACATATTTAGTTGTCCTCCTGCTCCTATTGAGCAGCCGTTTTATTTATGCGCAAATAGCGGCAAATCCTAACTCCGGTTGTGCACCTCTTGTTGGAGTTGCGTTTACCGGCGTTCCCGGCTCAACCGGAATTATCTGGAACTTCGGCGACGGCTCCAGTTCCCCACAGCTCAACCCGCAGCATACTTTTAATACTTCAGGCACCTATACGGTTACTTATAGTGCAATGGTCGGCGGGAGCCCGGTTAACCAAAGCCTTGTTGTGAACGTTTATGGAAAGCCGCATCCGAATTTCAGCGCGCCTCTTCCGAGAAATGGCTGTGCTCCTCTCAGCGTTACATTCAATGATAATTCAATTGGCGGCGGAGGTACAGCTATTACCAGCTGGCAATGGGCCTTTGGCGATGGAGGTATAAATAATTCGTCCGGGAATCCGACTTATTCCTATACCCAGTCAGGACAATTCAACGTAAGCGTAAAAGTAACGGACGCGAATGGCTGCGATTCCTCAATGGTGATCACTAATTATATTACGGTTTCTACAAAGCCGATTATTATTCTCAGTCCTAATCCCATGCAGGCATGTCTTCCCCCGCTTACTGTAAATTTCGGCAGTTCCCTGGCATTTAGCGGATCGCCAATTGGTCCCGCGTTGACCTATTCCTGGAACCTTGGAAATGGCAATACGTCAACACAGCTCATTCCTCCTGCGCAAACCTATACAACAAGCGGCGTGTTCCCCGTTACTTTTATTGTTACTGATAATAATAACTGTTCCGATTCTGTAAAAAAGAACATTACTATTCAGAATCCCTTCTCATCTTTTTCTGTAAATGATACGGTATGCAAAACAACTTCCTTTACTTCCAATTCTACCGGAGGCAGCGTATATAACTGGAATTTTGGAGACGGCCAGAGCAGCGGCCTGCAGAACCCGACCCATACTTATGCAAATACAGGTAATTACAATGTTACCTTAACCGTATTGAACGGCGTTTGTTTCGATGACAGTGTGAGAACCATCTATGTCGAAGAGCCCAACCCGAATTTTACGATCAATCCCGGATACATGTGCAGTTTGCCAACTATGGTAAATCTTAGCAATACTACACCGGGCTCAAATACGTATTATTGGACCTTTAACGAAACTGCCACGCATTATGAAGTTGCCCCTGACTCTTCTTTCCTGCAAAATCCTTCCTTTACAATTACGGATCTTGATACCAACAGGTATACGATCAACGGACAGGATATTTTTATAAAAGTCACGCTCGTTGCCACAAGTTCGCACGGTTGCAAAGATTCCATTGTGAAGACCCTGGTCGATACTGTTTACCTGCCAACGGCCCGTTTCATGCCTGATAAAGTGGAAGGCTGCGCGCCTTTAACGGTTCAATTCTCCGATTCCAGCAGATCAAAAGAAACCATTGTAAGCTGGCAGTATTTTTTTGGGGACGGAGCAACTGCAAATACGCAAAACTCAACGCACACGTATACACAGGCGGGAATTTATTATGCTACGCTGGTGATCGTAAATGCGAACGGCTGCACCGATACTTCCTATGCAATTACAATAAAGGTAGGCTTGCCGCCCACGCCTGATTTTTCCGTTTCACTGACCAGTGTCTGCATTGGCGATTCTATTAGTTTTACGGATCTCACCCCGGCAACCGATTCTGTAGATACCTGGCATTATAGCACTGATGGCGGATATTACATGTCGCATTGTTACGGCGATCCAAATCCAACCTGGGCCTTTGGAAATACTACCGGACCGCAGAACGTAACCCTCACCGCCTGCGAAAGAGGTTGCTGCAGCTCTGTTACGAAACCCAACCTGATCACAGTGAAAGGTCCCCTTGCGAAACTCAGCGTTAGTATGGATTGCGATTCTTCTCATGTTTACCAGTTCACGGCGGATATGAGCGATGCCACCACCTGGGACTGGGACTTCGGGGACGGGACAGTGATCAATGGCTCAACGGCTACTAATCTCAGCCACACTTATCCATCCAATACTGATTACATTGCTGTCGTAAAGGCATACAATGCTACTTCCGGCTGTAGTCCTTCATCCGATACCATTCTTATTCACGTCCGCGATATTAAAGCAATGATAGTTGCAGATACCGCTATCTGTACCGGGGTTCCGGTCAGTTTTGATGCAACCGCTTCACAGGATGTTTATCCTTACAATAACAACGGATACGTTTGGCTGTGGGGAGATGGCTCCCATCCGGATATTACTGATCAGCCTACGGTAACGCATAGCTACAGCAGCGGCTTCCATGCTTTTACGCTTATTGTAAAAGACATTAACGGTTGCCACGATACGGCACGCTACAACACACGTGCCTACGACCTTATTCCCGGGTTCACCATTGACCAGATTTTCCTGTGTAAAACGGATACCTTATTTTTCACGAATACTTCAACCGCCGATACTACCATCAGTAATTATTTGTGGAGCTTTGGGGATGGAACAAATTCTACAGCTACAGATACTTCGCACATTTTTAATTTAACGACCCAATCCACGGTTACTGTTACTTTACAGGTTACCACTGTGCTCGGATGTACAAAGCAGGTAAGCAAAGTGCTCACCGTATCCTATCCCAACGCAGCTTTCAGCGTAACAGGTAATAGTAATATTTGCGCAGGAGATTCGGTTAAATTTAATATGCCGGTTAATTATCCAGGGATCAACTGGAATTTTGGAGATGGGGGAACAGCTTCCAATACGCAGACGCCTTCACATTTTTATACCAGCTCAGGAACATTCCCTGTCATTGCTCTTGTTACAGATTCAATTGGCTGTACGGATGCAGATACTTTAAATAATCTCGTTAAGGTCCAGGCGATACCTCAAGTGATCATTTCTTCGCCTGCAGATACGGCCAGCAGTATTTGTTATCCTTACCAAGCGCAGTTTACGGACAATTCAATTGCCAGCATTTTCTTCAACAGGGTATGGAACCTTGGAACAGGGCAGCCTGTAAACAATCTGTTATCAACTGTGGGTACGATTTACCAGACTCCCGGAACGTATACGATAACGCTGGATGTTTACACTACTTTCGGCTGTCATTCACAAGGAACAAAAACACTGGTAGTAAACGGGCCGCTTGCTGATTTTTCAGTGTCGACAGATACGATCTGCAAAGGGCAGTCAATAGGATTCAACATTAAGGATTCAACTGATGTTTTTACCTGGCATTGGGATTTTGGTGACGGACTGGATACCACGGCTACTTCGCCTATTTCGCATCAGTTTGATTTTCATCCTCCGGGAGGATCGACGAATGTTACGCTAATTTACTGGAGCGCGGATTCCAGTTGCGCGCAAACCAGGTCCTATCCGATCTATATCCGCCAGGTAATCGCAGACTTTAACCGGAACAACGAGTTGGGTCTTTCAGATACTGCGCATTGTATTGGCTTAAGCGATCAGTTCACCAATACTTCAATCGGAGGAGATACTTACGGATGGAACTTTGGAGATGGTACGAATGGTTCGGTGAACAATCCGGTTCATACCTTCCTTACTGTCGATACTTTTAATGTTTCCATTAACATTCACAACAATGCCACCGGATGCAACGACACGATCACCAAAGAAATGATCGTTTATCCCACACCTCTTGCCAGCTCGGTTGGCGATAGCGCCTGCAAGGACAGCGCCCTTGTGATCAGCGCGTCAGGAGCCGGGACAGGAGGCTCTTATAGCTGGTCGCCTGCTACCGGTTTAAGCTGTACCAATTGTGCAAGTCCGGTTGCCACATTAACAACAACAACAACTTATACAGTGATCATTACAGATGCTCACGGGTGCAGGGATACGACCAATGTAATTGCTTTTGTTCAGCAGCCTCCGCCGCATGTTGTGTTTGATACCTCAATTGTTATCGGTCAGACAGCTGTATTGAATTATCCGTTCATTTCCGGCCTCAGCTACCAATGGGATCCGATCGATTACCTGAGCTGCTCAACTTGTCCAAACCCGACAACATCAACACTTGTAGACATGCATTACGACCTGAACGTTACCGATAATCTGGGCTGTTACAATGAGAAGTCGCTTTACGATATACATATTCTTCCCGTTTCTTCTCTTGATGTGCCTTCAGCCTTTACTCCGAATGGAGATGGTGTGAATGATATTGTTTATGTGGATGGCTGGGGCATCAAAAAATTATTGTATTTCAGGATCTACAACCGCTGGGGCGAGCTCGTGTTTGAAAGTACCGATATTCACGTTGGTTGGGACGGTACCTATAAAGGAGTTCCGCAGAACGTAGAAACTTATGTTTACCAGGCAAGCGGTGATACATACATTGATGAAAAGCCCGTTACCAAAAAAGGCTACGTCAAGCTGATCCGTTAATTGTATTCTCCAGAATACCTTTGCGCTTCTTGTGGTACCCGCGCGACAATTTATCTAAGGAACATTCTGCAACCTTACCTCTCTGCGCTCCCTGCGCCTCCGCGCGATAATTTACTTTATTTAATAAGCTCTGCCTAACATATTACCTCTCTGCGCTCCCAGCGCTATAAATTCTTTAGCGCTCTGTTGTAAATTGATTAGCCGAATTTTTAATACCTTTATCCCTGTAAAATTATGGCTATGATCACAGCGGAAATGCCCGTTAAATTTGAGCGGAGGAAACACAAGGATGAGACCCTTCTTACACTATATGTAAACATATTGAAGCCACGGATGATCGAAGAAAAAATGCTTCTTTTGCTCCGCCAGGGCAGGATCGCCAAATGGTTCAGTGGAATAGGGCAGGAAGCAATTTCTGTGGGCGTAGCCTCTGCGCTTGAAAAAGACGAGTACATTTTACCCATGCACCGCAACCTTGGCGTATTCACTACACGTGGGATTCCCTTAAACAGACTCTTTTCACAGTTCCAGGGTAAGCCGGGAGGATTTACGAAGAGCCGCGACCGTTCTTTTCATTTCGGAACGCAGGAATACAAGATCGTTGGAATGATCTCGCATCTCGGTCCGCAAATGGGTGTGGCGGATGGAATAGCGCTTGCCAATACATTAAAGGAAGAGAAGAAAGTTACAGTTGTTTTTAGCGGTGATGGCGGCGCCAGCGAAGGAGACTTTCATGAGAGTATTAATACTGCTGCAGTTTGGGACCTCCCGGTGATCTTTGTGATTGAGAATAACGGCTATGGACTTTCTACTCCCAGCAATGAACAGTTTCGCTGCAAACAATTTATTGATAAAGCCATTGGTTATGGAATAGAAGGCGTACAGGTGGATGGCAACAATGTGCTGAAAGTTTATGAGGCGGTGAAAAAGATCGCTGAGGACATCCGTGAAAAGCCAAGACCGGTGCTGCTTGAATGTATTACTTTCCGTATGCGCGGGCACGAAGAAGCTTCCGGGACCAAGTATGTGCCAAAGGAGCTGTTTGACATCTGGGGAAAAAAGGATCCTGTTCAGAATTTCGAGCGTTTTCTTGTGGAAGAAGGAGTGTTAACCGAAGAACTGATAGAGGAATTTCGTGCTTCCATTAAAAAAGAAATTGAAAAAGGGTTGGAGATCGCTTTCGCAGAAACCATTCCAACACCAGATACTGCGCTTGAGCTGAAAGACATGTACAAGCCCTTCCAATTATCAGGAGGAAATACAACCGGTACAAAGAGCTCTAAGCGCTTAATTGACGCGATCTCTGATGGAATGCGTTTAGCCATGCGCAAGCATACCAATCTTGTACTGATGGGACAGGATATTGCGGAATATGGCGGAGTGTTTAAAATTACAGAAGGCTTTGTAGAGGAATTCGGAAAAGGACGCGTACGTAATACGCCGCTTTGCGAATCTGCGATACTCGGAACGGGCTTTGGCTTATCGATCAATGGCTGCAAAGCAATGGTAGAAATGCAGTTTGCCGATTTCGTTTCAGAGGGTATGACCCAAATTGTAAATAACCTTGCAAAATCACATTACCGCTGGGGACAAAATGCCGATGTTGTCGTGCGCATGCCAACAGGCGCTGGTGTAGCAGCAGGACCTTTTCATTCGCAAAGTAATGAAGCCTGGTTCTTTCATACGCCCGGCTTAAAGATCGCGTATCCCGCTTTTCCTTCGGACGCAAAAGGTTTATTACTGGCCGCTTTTGAAGACCCCAATCCGGTGATGTTCTTTGAGCACAAAGCGCTCTACCGCAGCATAACCGAAGAGATCCCTGATGATTATTACACCATCCCTTTTGGAAAGGCTCGCCTCGTGAGAGAAGGAGCCTCCGTTTCAATAATTACTTACGGCCTTGGAGTACATTGGGCCCTGGAAGTATTGAAGCAGCACCCGGAGATCTCAGCCGATCTGATCGATCTCAGAACTTTGGCGCCATTAGATACAGAAGCAGTGTTCAGTTCAGTGAAAAAAACCGGAAGAGCTTTTATCCTGCACGAAGATACGTTGACAGGTGGAATAGGAGGAGAGCTTGCCGCATTGGTAGCGGAAGAATGTTTTGAATACCTGGATGCTCCCGTAATGCGAGAAGGAAGCCTGGACACTCCGGTGCCGATGAATGCGGAACTGGAGCAAAATTTTCTTCCAAAAGAAAGGTTCAGGGCTAAATTACTGCAGCTGCTGAACTACTAAACCTCAAAATTATTTGGTTAAAATCCAGCCTATTAGGCTGGATTTTCTTTTTATTTGAAATTGATCGGTTAAATTTAGTTGTATATACAATTAAATTCATACATTTGTTCAA
>JBJMLS010000322.1:0-5206 GCA_045805185.1 Bacteroidia bacterium
GGTCTTGGAGCAGCTGTTCACATCGGTTCCTGTCACATAATAAGTAACAGTTGCCGAAGGCGTAGAAACTGGATTGGAAATAGTTGTTGAGCTGAGATCAGTTGCAGGTGTCCATATAAAATTAGGCGCTCCTGTTGCATTCAGGTTCACTGAGGCGCCTGAACAAATAGTTGTGTTAGCTCCGGCATCAACATTTGGCAGGGCATTCACAACAACCTGCACAGTATCGAGACCACTGCAACCTCCACTGGAAACAGTAACAGTATAATCAGTGGTCACAGATGGTGATGCAACGGGATTGGAAATATTAGAAGCGTTCAGTCCTGTTGAGGGGCTCCAGGAGAAAGTTGTTCCTCCGCTTGCAGTTAAACCTGTGGAACCTCCATTACAGATAGTCTGGTCGGAACCTGCGGTAACACCTGTCAACTGACTCACCAGCACACTTACCGTATCGGTTGCCACACAACCGGGCACAGAACTAACAGACAAAGTATAAACTGTTGTTGTTGCAGGAGTAACTGTGGGAGTAAATGTAGTGGAGCCTGTCATACTACCCGTTGGCGCCCAACTGATGGTTGGATTGGAAGGTGTATTGAAGATCATTGTCCAGTTGTTGATCGTTCCCACATCGCCTCCTGCCCCATCAACTACTACAAGCGTCCAGGTTCCATTTGCGGTGCAGCCATTCAGCGCGGCAAATCCACCGGCACCTTCGGGAGCAAAAGTTCCTGTAAAGGGCGGAGTATTATTTCCTGTTGAACCGATAACATTGGTTGCTGAAGGCGTGAAACAGGTATTGGTATAGTTATCTCCCGATCCGCCATTAGTAAGGCTTAAAGCCAATTGCGTACCACCCGGACATTGCAGGTAAATACTAAGATCGGAATCCCAGGTATGGTTAAGGTCAAAGCAAACCTGGTTGATGTCAGTTGTGGTAATTGCAGTAAACGGTAAACCGCTTACAGTTAGCGTAGAAGTACTTGTTGAAACATCCGTAATCGGCACCGGATTGGTCTGGGTAAAAGAAGTGGTCGCGGAGGCATTGGTTGCGCCGCTACCGTTAAGTGTCGCATTCTGACCCAGACAAATTGATTGTGGAAGTCCGGCGTCAGCGGTTGGCCCGTTAACAGTAATAGTAACAGCGGAAGTACAGGTATTTGTTCCATCCGTATAAGTAACCGTATAAGTAGTGGTGATGGTAGGACTTGCAACAGGATTGAGAATCGTTGTACTGCTAAGGCCTGTTGAAGGTAACCAGGACGGTGTGTAGGTTGAAGTACAGGTTCCGGTAATCACAACGTTGTCAATTGACCAATGGTCGAAAGTATCGCCTGAATACATAGTTTGGATCCACCTGAACTGAGTTGTCGGACTCAATGCCCCTGCAGGAATGTTCACACAGATATTCATCCATACATCATTGGTTGTTAAGGATGCATCGTAATAAGTAAGCGTCGTCCATGTTACTCCATTGGTTGAATACTGCAGGTAAACTCCTTCGGTATTTGCATCTGCGTCCTCACAAGGGGCGCTAAATCCTGATTGAATGACAAAGTCGAAGCAGACCGTTCCCATACAGGTTATGTTCAAAGGATTGGTTGCTAAATTGCGCGGAGCTCCTCCTAAAGGCTGATCACCCATGTGCAGATAAGTTGAGCCATCAAGTGAAGGTCCGCAGGGGTTGGTGAACATTGCGTTACTTGTCGTTGCCCAACCCGTTGCGGTTCCGGTATTAAAGTTATCCTGGAAAGAAATCGAAGAGGGAACATTTGGTATTGCGGCAAGCTGTGTTGAACCGCCACAGGAAATAGTTGCCTGAGCCGCAGTTGCATTGATAGTACATTGTGCATTTGCAGAGGATATTCCCATTACGCAAATTGCACCAAGAACTACATGGTATATTTTTTTCATTTTTGAATTATTCGGTAATGGTTATATTTTCAAGCTTGAAAGAAGGGTAATGATCCTTTGTTTCAACATCAAGCAATTGAGAAACGATCCTTAGTGCAGGGGGACATTTAAAATCACAATTTCCTTCCCTTATTTCTCCCGGCAGCAGTGAAACAGAGTATACATCCTCATCATTTTGTGCATTGCAGTTTACGCAGGCATTATTCTGGTTATAGAGATCCACTTTCCAGCTAAGCGTTACTTTTTTAGAAGTAGTATTCTTTACCCTTAAAAGAAACCAGCTTTGGTTAAAGCTATTATCAAGTTTGCATTCAGATTTCACATAGCTTATCTCAATGCCATTTTTTGCATAAACTGTTTTTCTCTCGTCGCCTGTAAACGCGCTGACCAGTAAAAGCAAGAGCATTGCTGAACTATTTAATATTATTTTCATTTATAATTAATTTTAAAAAGCAGGGGCCTCATTACTGAAGCCCCTTACTTATTATTATTCCTGTTTAACTAGTTTGATCGTTTTAACAGCGGAGCCGGAGGTCAGTCTGACATAATAAACTCCGTTAGGCAGATGGGCCACACTGAGGCTGTGTCGGGTGGTTGCGGCATTGAGTTGTTCCGCAAACATCAGCTTACCTTCAGGCGTATAGATCTGTGTCATTACTTTTCCTTCCATTCCTTTGAATTCTAGAAAGAGATTTCCGTAGGTCGGGTTAGGATAAAGCGCGATTCCTGAGAGTTCTTTTGTTTCTGCAATTCCTGTACATGCATCCACATACATCGTCTGTACATCCGAAGATGAGCAGGAGTTGACATCCGTATATGTATATGTGATCACGTAAGAACCAACACCAACAGCAGGATCAAAATTGCCACCGGAAACAGATGTTCCGGAGTAAGTTCCTCCTGCAGGAGCTCCACCTGAAAGCGTTACAGGGCTTGTTCCTAAACATACTGTATCAGAAGGAAGAGCAAAGGTCACCGTTGGGATCGCATTTATCGTCACATTAATTGTATCTGAAGACGAACAGCCCGGAGCCGATGCAACGTCTACATAATAAGTTCCGCTTGAAGAAACCACAAGTGTTTGTGAAGTCGAGGCGTCGCTCCAGGTAAACGATGAGCCTGCGTTCTGCGCATCAAGTGTAGCAGTTCCGCCGCACTGAACAATATCGCTGCCGAGGTTAACAATTGGTGGCATGGCAATAGTGACATTAATAGTATCGCTTGCAGTACATCCCTCAGGATTGGTTACATCGACATAATACGTTCCGGTAGTGAAAACAAAGAGGAACGATGAGGTCGAAGCGTCGCTCCATAAGAACGTTGAACCCACATTTTGAGCATCAAGAATAATGTTACCACCGCACATTGCTGTGTCACTTCCAAGATTAACGACCGGAACAGGCCTGATCGCAATGGTAATGCTATCACGGGTCGTGCAGCCAAAGCCATTGGTAACGTCCACGAAATACAAGCCGGAATCAGAAACGCTTAACATTTGACCTGTTGAAGCATCACTCCACAGGTAAGCCGCTCCCGGATTCTGCGCGTCAAGATTAACTGTTCCGCCGCACTGATTGATATCCGAACCAAGATTCACTACTGGAACAGGGTTGATAACAACATCGATCGAATCGCGTTTTGTACAACCCATTGGACTTGTTACATCAACGAAATAAGTTCCGGAGTTTGTAACAATAAGCGTTTGAGAAGTAGAAGCATCACTCCACAGGTAAGTGTTTCCTGCATTCTGCGCATCGAGCGTATCCGTTCCACCACACTGGGTGATATCAGAGCCAAGATTTACAGTTGGATTCACATTTACAGTAAGCACAATGCTATCGCGCGTTGTACAATTTTGCGGCGTAGTAACGTCAACATAATAGGTTCCTGATGAAGTGGCCGTTAGTGTCTGCGAAGTAGAAGCATCACTCCACAGGTAAGTGTTTCCTGCATTTGCCGCATCAAGTGTAATCCCGCCGCAAACAGTGGTATCATTTCCTAAAGCAACAACGGGAGAAGGATTAACTGTAACGTTTGCTGTTGCAGTTGCGCTACATCCGAAAATATTGGTAATGGTTACATCATAAGCCGTACTCACCATTGGCGCTAGGCCTGTTGGGTTTTGGGACGCTGAAGTATATCCTGCCGGTGTTGAATTCCATGCATAAGTAAAGTTAGGAGAGCCTCCTGTAATAGTTACGTTATCAATGGCCCAGCCATAACCCCAATCCGCCTTGTAATTAAACCTCACATAAACCGTCGGAGAACCGATAAAGGCATTCAGGCTAATATTATCCTGAATAAATCCTGTAGCTGTTCCCTGATTCACGCCTTGCGGATAAGTTTTTACGGTGGTCCACGTTGTTCCGTTTGTAGACGCCTGAACTCTCACGGTATCTCCGGTATTCCAATTCTCATAGAAGTGATAAAAACTCAGGTTGAGACTTGTAAAACCTGTTGTATTAAATGCCGGGGACTGAAGAATGGTTCGGGTAGTACTTCCGCTTCCCTGGGCATCGCTGTTCGTTACATAGAACTGCGAATTGTCATTGCTGTTCAATGTTGTCCATGCGGTATAACCATTTGGTCTTAATGTCCAGGTCGGTGCAGCCACCACGCCCCCAACCGAATTATTCTGGTTTGTCCATCCCGGGGCGGTTCCGTTAAAATTTTCATTGATAAGAGTAGTCGTGTATGGAGTTGCAGATGAAGTAAGATCTGTAGTTGTACCGGAACAAATAGTTGCCGGTGTTGCCGCAGCGGTTGCGCCAACAACAGCAGGAGCTGAAGTGATCGCAGTTGTTGCAGTTCCTATACAGCCATTTCCATCGGTACCTGTAACTGTATAAGTTGTCGTAACAGCTGGGCTCGCATTTACGCTGGTTCCAGTTGTAGCGGATAAGCCTGCTGCAGGTAACCATGCATAGGTAGTGGCTCCAGAAGCGGTCAATGCAGCCGCTGTTCCGGGATTGCAATAAAGCGCATTTGTAGGAGTGACAGAGACTATCGGATTTGAATTCACGATCAGAGAAACCGAATCGCTCTTAGAAACACCGCAGTTATCCGTAATCGTTAAGCTATATGTTCCCGTTGCTGCTGTAGTTGCATTGTTGATAAAAGGATTTTGAATGGCAGAAGTAAAGCCGCCAGGTCCGCTCCAGGCATAGGTATAAGGCGAGCCGCCTCCACTTACAGTTGAATTGAGGGTAACATTTGTTCCCGCACAAACCGAACCCGAAGGCGCAGCTGTAAGAATTGTTGTTATTGGGGTGCCTGTAGTTACCGTAACTGAACC
>JBJMLS010000323.1:0-4187 GCA_045805185.1 Bacteroidia bacterium
AATAACGATCTCGTCATCCGGCAGCCATACTGCTTCCCTGTCAGCATCATTGTTCGGATCATAATAGCCGGGTTGGGTTAGTTTAAGCGGCACCTCGTATTCGTAATAATTCGTATTGAAGTCCGTACCGATCCGCATGAACACTGTAAGCTCTCCGTCGGCCAGGGGAGTAGAACCATATTTTTCAGCGTGAACAAACATTTTCATTTTCTTAAAGGAACGCACGTCATAATCGATGTTCTTGTACGCGGCGCGTGATTGTCCATCCTTTAAGCCGCAGGTGCGTAACACCAGCGCCTGCTCATTCAACAGTACGAGGTTAGTGGTTTGCACATTCTGCTGCTGGTTGATTCCCGGGGGAATTACATAGTTTACAGGTGTGCGGGTCCCGTTCTCCTGGATATTTACGGATGAAATATCAAAACTGGTCTGGTCATTATCGATCGCGATATAATCTCCTGCCTGGCCGAGATCATACTGGTATCTTCTCCAGTCGCTGCGTACCAGCTCGAGGCGGGCCATACGGCAGACAACAGGAGCGCTGAAGTTTTTCATGAACATGCGCATGAAGCGAATGGAGTTGAAACCTTCAATGGTTCCGATCTTTTCTCCTTCGGCGATGGGCACTTTGAACTGGTACCACCATACGTTACGCTGTCCGCCGTCCGCCGTTGGAGCGGTTGACTCGTAAGCGTTGGTAATGTAATTATTTCCCACATTCTGCGGGTTGATATCCTGGGGCGTTATTTTGATCTTGTACTGGTAATACGCTTCGGTCTCGCTCAGTGTATTATCCCGGTTGATATCCTCGATATTCGGAATAGTACTGGCCTGTGTAGGATAACCGGAGCTGTTCAGGCTGCTATACTGTGATTCGGTAGGAGAATTACCTTCTGTTCCATTGAATTGCTTATAACGGAAAAGTGTATTTGCGCGGGTATCCTGGTCGTAATCATCACCGCGGTAAAAATGATAATCATCCGCAGAAGGATCAGTGCTCGCATAGCCGTAAACCGTAGGGTCGACAGAAGCGATCTCGTTCAGGTAATTTATATTGAAAAAAGAACGCTCGTCGTCATCCTTCAATCCATCGTAACCTACATCCTGGTAGGCGCGTTCCGATTCTTCCAGACCAAAAGCATTGGTGATCGGAATAATAGCCGGTACGTTGCCCCATTGCGTCTGGTCCACAACCAGGTTGGGTTGCTGTGGTGTTGGCAATCCGTTTTCAAAGGACATCCGGCCGTCCTTCAAAAGATCTTCGGAACAGTTACCGAGGTTAATGTACATCTCGCCATCTGTTGGCTTGACATATCCTGTAAATGTATTGTCATAATCCTCATTAAAAGGATCCATCATCCAGAACTGGATGAACTCAATGTTTGCCGTCTGGAAATCGTTCGTCTCCAGCCTGCGCATGATCCCGCCCCAGCGCGTTTCCGGGCTGTTCAGGCGCACATCGCCTTTCTGCAAGCTTTTCGGAAAATCGATCCCCGCAGCAAAGGAAGTTGGTTTTACATTGTAATTATAGGGACCTCTTTCATCCGGGTAAAACGCAATATCGAGCACAGGCAGAAGAACGGGTTGTCCGTTTGGCGGTTGTTTGTTCGGGAAAATTTCCGTTTCTATGATCCGCCGCATGTAGTGATTGGACTGGATCGCTTTTGTAATATTATTAGGTGTCAAACCAGACTGCTGCTGATAAAACACTGACTGATCTATGGTGTACCAGGCCATACGGGCGCGGTTAAAGCCTGAAAGCGTGCTATCCAATGACGCTTCCGGGAATAAATTGGTGGAGGTAGCATCCTGGCCCTGCGGAACAGAAGCTAGGAACCACGCGCCCTGGCTGCGAAGATCGATCATGGAAATACTTCCCTCAAAATCGTCGATATAAGAGTTGCCGCTTTTACCGATCGCTTTGGAATGTCCCGGGATCAGTTCTGCAAATTCTCCCGCGGTTTGTATGCTTGATTTTTCCTTGGTATTGATCAAAGGAATTTTGTCGACGAAGCGTGTGAGCCAGGGAGCATCCGTGCGGTAATTGAAATCAGTTCCCCAGATCGTGTTGGATACGGGCTCATCGCCGATATTCACTTTCTGAGTAAGCGGTCTTTCTGTAAGGTGAAGGAATGTTCCTCCGAAGGTAAGGTCATTGCTTACCTTGTAATCGAGCCGCGTGCCCACCAGGCTTTTTTGCTGAATGTTAAAGAGGGAATTGTTCTCGGAAGAAACTTTGATCGGCTGGCCCGAATTCAGGATACTTTCGTTAATGATCTTTACGCGTCCCAACGTATAGTCAACAGTATAATCAACGTTCTCCGTTAAGGGAACACCACCTGCGCTTACGGTAACCGATCCCTGCGGAATGTTCATCGCGTTCAGCGAGATCTCGGAACTGCTGCTGGATTTATAGGATCCTTTGAACTTGTAAACATTTTTCTTCGTCAGCTGCTGCGCTGAGATCTTCGTGGAGTCATACAATTCCTGGAAAATAAAATCTTTTATCGCCGGATCAGGATCGCCGTTGAAAGCCGCTTTCAGATCGTTACCAAAAGGTTCTATTGAAGGGAAATAAACTCTTCCCGTATTCGGATTAATGGTAACGCCAGGCACAAAGTCGAAGTAACCGTCAGGGATCTTATCTCCGTTCACATTGATGCGGTCGAGGTTCATTACCTGGATCAGTAATTTTCCGTCGATGGGATTGTGCGCAATGTAAGCCTGGTCAACGCCTTTGGTGTTCCTGTAAATATCAAGCTTGAAATCCTGTGAGTTGATCTGGTAGGCGCCAATGGAATAAACGTTCTTCATCATCAGGTCCCACATTCCAACCTTTGTGTTCAGCTGTGTGCTCTTCAGCATTTTCAGAAATAAAGCCTGATCGCCATTGGGAAACTGATCGGAAAATTCTCCAACCTGGTAAGTTTGTCCATTGTATGTATACTGGAATGAAACGGCAAGCACCTCATCGAAGTTGAGCGCCTGGTTCAGCGAGATAAATCCTAAACGCTGGTTGAGTGTATATTCCGATGTGGTTAATTTTCTTGCCCGGGCCAGTACTTCAAAATCGCGCCCGTTCTCCATGAACTTAAAACCGGAGTTACAGCTATTGGCCATCGTTGTATTATTGGTCAGCCTGAGCGATGCTGCCGCGAAATTCCTGTCGCCCATTATTCCGGTGGTTGGATCGGCAACAAGCGAGTATAAATTATTGGCGCCGTTTTGCGCAATATTATTTCCCGGAACCAGATCCTGGATCTCAAAACCCGGCATCGCACATCCGCCCTGGGTCCACAGTTGGGGAATTATCTTTGAGGTATCTTCTCCAAGGTCGGCAAAGGCAACCACGTTACGCGCCTGGTCCACCTGCTGGGTCCGGTTAGTGATGTAAACTTCTATTTTGGTAACAACAACAGGTGAGTTGATGATCGGAACTGAAGACATCCACTGGTTGTAATTGCTTCGAAAGAACTGCGAAAGGAAGTAGTGGCGGTTGGCCTCGTAGTTATCCGCGTTTAACTGGTAAGGAGTTGTTTGCGATCCTCCCTGAACGGTAACTTCCGTTTTTTTACCGCGCTGTTGCGAAAGTACTGTCGTAGCGGTAAGTCTTCCGAACTGCATCTGCGTTTTTACACCGAAGAGACTCTGACTGCCGGTAATGAGAGAGCTGTTCAAGGGAAGAGAGACGTTACCTGCTTCGATCTTTTTCAAAATCTCATCCTCAAGGCCATTGTACTCGAGCTTCATCTGATTCTCAAAATCAAAAGAGGCCTCCGTATTGTAATTGGTTGTTAATTTCAGCTTCTCCCCTATTTTACCGACAAGGTTGAGCTGCACTTTCATGTTGAAATCGAAATTGCTGATGCGCCGCTGCTTCACCGGTAAGGCGGGATTCTGATTTTTATTGATCACCAGACCGAAAATAAGTTCGGCTGAACCCTGGGGACGGATATCAACTGTATTTCCCCCGAAGATGCGATCGAACATTTCCCCTCCAACGGTGAGCTTTGGAATAAGCTGTTTATTCGGCGCATTGATGTCATCAGCTTGTATGCGTGATTTCCAGTAGCTGCGCACCTGCTTCTTGAACATGTAATCCTGGTACTCTTCTTCCGTCATGTAGGTCGGGGTCCGGTAATCCAGGTTCCCCATTTTCTGGGTCATTTCAAACTGCTTGGTGTCAG
>JBJMLS010000324.1:0-4806 GCA_045805185.1 Bacteroidia bacterium
ACAAATATGTATTTGTTTTTTTTCAAGGTTATAGGAAGCGAATTTCAGCATGAAGTGATCTTTTGCCGGATTTGGGAAAATGGAAAGATCACTTAGCATGACCTGCTGTTCCTGTACGGAAACGGTATTCGGGTTTCCTTTGTAATAAGCGAGGCCTCCGCTGTAATTTCCGATCACCAGGTCCGGATTTCCGTCCCCGTTGAAATCGGCAATGCAGGGTGCAACATGCTCTCCTTCGCGGATCCCGCCATAGATCGAATCGATCTTGCTGAAACTGCCGTTGAGGTTCCCGTCGATATTGCCATACATGTACATATAACCTCTTTCCGATCCTACTGCCATTTTATAAGTTCCGCCATCATCAAAGATGCAGGTCATGGCCTGGCCGTAAGAATAGCCCTGCTCCACGACTTTAACATTTCCCAGGGTATCTTTGATCAGTGTGAGCTGCGGACTTGCCGCTGTTCCCGTATTGCGGAAATAATTCAGCGTTCCGTTGTACTCGCCTACAATGAGGTCCTTAATGCCGTCGCGGTCAAGGTCGATAACGTTGGGATAAGCCGCTACGCCGATATCGATCCCCTGCAGGAAGCCGACGTAATAGTCACTGACGAAAGTAAAAACGGCTGCTGTACCGACCGGCGCGGTATTTTCAAAGTAACTGAGCTTGCCGTCATAACCTCCTATAAAAAGATCGTAATCGCCATCGTTGTCAAAATCACCCATGCCCGGGGCCTTGTTCACAATGTTGTAGCCGGATATATTCTGAAAATCGCCGCTTTGAAGCGTGAACTGCGGTTGCGCGGTTGTTCCTGTATTTTCCAGCAGGGCAAGCGATGAAGTGTAAGTGCTCGGCGGACCGGCATTAAAGTACCCGAAGTTACCGACTAAAAGATCAAGGTCGCCGTCGCCTTCGTAATCAAAGGCTGCAGGATAAG
Organism: Bacteroidia bacterium; assembly: GCA_045805185.1. Classification (GTDB taxonomy): domain Bacteria; phylum Bacteroidota; class Bacteroidia; order B-17B0; family Aurantibacillaceae; genus JAHEYF01. Next base: position 939 of record JBJMLS010000324.1, read on the forward strand.
CGCCCTCTCCCAGTTCGATCATATCTTCCTGGAAAAAATTATTTTTGATGAACTGGAACTTTGGGAAGCTGTCCTGGTTAATGTTCTCATACATCCAGGCGCTCTGGTAATTTTCCGCTCCCTGTATATTTGGCGCCACGATGAGGTCGCGCTTGCTGTCGTTGTTCACATCCAGGAAATAACTGCAGGGAAATAATTTAAGGGTTGCGGGATGCTGCACAGGATATATTTTAGTGATGCTGTCGATGTGCGCATAAGGGAAAGTACCGCCGTTGCGCATAAAATCAAGAGAGTCGCACGAAATATCACCTAAAATGATGTCGGTGTCCTTGTCGCCATCCGCGTCGAAGCACATGATGCAGGAGCCAGCGTGAAGATTCGTTTTTTCCGTGGTATAGCCGCTTGTTATTTCCTTGTATTTTTGATAAGGGGCGCAACCGTAAGTGGAGTTCATGTGCGATTCGCAGCTGTTCTCGTCAATATCGCCCCAGCAGGAATCGATCCACTTGAAAACAAGACTGTCTGCATTGCCATACGTTTCCATGCTCAGGTTCTTATGGTATTCAATGGTGATCCCCGAAAGACTAAAGCTCAGGATATCCATGTCGCCGTCATTATCAAGGTCGGCAAGGCCCGGAATGGCGACCTGGCTGCAGTACAGATTGTAAGGAGGCTGGTTGCTGTAATAGGTTGTATAAATAATATTCCGGGCGAGGGTAAATTGCAGGTTCCCGGGTGTAGAGGTGTTGCGGAACACTTTAATGCTGCCCATTCCGTAAGTATAAGTGAAAATGTCAGACTTGCCGTCGTTGTTGTAGTCATAAAAGACACACCAGGAATTTACTGTGGGAAATGCATTTTGAAACTGGGGCGCATGCGTATAAGAAGCCTGTCCTGCTATGCCATCGTTCCGAAAGGCCCTGAGCTTTTCCCCTGATTTATCAAAGACCACGATATCCTTGAATCCGTCCAGGTCCAGGTCAACAGAGCTCCATTCGGTAAAATTCAGTCCGCCCGCCCAGGGATTTTTAAGCTGGCTGGCGCCGTTATACACCTGGATCGAATCATAACGGCTGAAAACCGGCTGGGCCGAACCCTGCAAAGCCAGCAAAAGCAGCAATAGCAGGGCAGGACAGAAGGAGTAGCGGCGCACTTTTATCATTATTACAAATATAATTAAAAAAACTGCGGGACAGCTGTAAAATAACGCTTCTTTCCTTCAAAGTCCCGCCGTTCCGCACTGGACGCCACTACAGAGCCGCTCCGTATATTTTAAGCTGATGCGCTGCGACTTAAACTGCGGAAAACCAGTCTGAACTAAAATTGGTAAATACGATATGTTCTTATATATTTGCAACCTTAAAATTTTAAAGAATTACTTGTTATGCAAAACAAAGGCGCTATTAAATTATTTGCAATCCTGCTGGCCCTGGCCTGCCTTTTTTATCTTTCGTTTACCTGGGTTACCCGTAACATCGAAGCTGAGGCTGCTGCTTATGGAAAAACCTATTCCGAATCTGCCGCTATTCAGCAGGCCGTTTCGAAGCTGGATGCTAAGGATTCCACGGTAAAGAGGGCATTCATCGATTCGGTGCAAATTGCCGCTACGGAGAGTTACCTGGATTCCCTGAAAAAGAAAACGGTGTACGACATCTTCATTACCAAATACACTTACGAAGAATGTAAGCAAAAGGAGATCAACCTTGGTCTTGACCTTAGGGGTGGTATGAACGTGACGCTCGAGGTTTCGGTTGCGGATATCATTAAAGGATTGACCAATAACAACCCGGATGCGGCCTTCAACAAGGCGATCGCGGAAACGCAGAAGAACCTGGGAATAAAGAACAATAAGGATTTCGTTGACCTGTTCGCCGATATGTACAGGCAAACAGCTCCGAACGGACGCCTTGCTCCCTTGTTCCAGACCATTGAGAACAAAGGAAAGATCGATTTCAACGCTTCGAACGAGCAGGTAATTACCTTTATCCGCGAGCGCGTGGATGAAGCGGTGAATAACTCGGAAAAAACATTCCGCAGCCGTATTGACCGTTTTGGAGTTGCCCAGCCAAACATTCAGAAACTCGAGGCCAGCGGTCGTATCCTCATCGAGCTTCCGGGAGTAAAAGAAAAAGAGCGTGTACGTAAGCTCCTGCAGGGAACTGCAAACCTGGAATTCTGGGAGACTTATGAAAATGCTGAAGTTGCTCCTTATTTCGACGCCGCAAACAAAAAGATCAAATCGATACTTGCAGGCGGGAACGATGATAAGGCGGATTCGCTGAAGACGCAGGATTCATTGAAAACAGCTGCAGCAGCTGCTGCAAAAGCAAAAATGACCCCGGCCGAATTGAAAAAAGCAAAAGAAGATTCAGTGGCGCAGGCTGCATTGGCAAAAGCGAAAGCAGATTCAGCAAAGGCTAACCTTTCTCTTGCTGAAAAGATCAGCGCTGAAAAGAAGAACGATACGACCGCTAAAAAAGGCGAAAAACAAGATACTTCTCTGGCTTCTTACAAGCTGAACAATCCTTTATTCTCCATGGCAGGACCTTTACAGCCTGCGATCTATAACGACGGAAAACAACAGTTCTTCAGTCCCGGCGCTACAGTTGGTTATGCACGCATTAAAGATACTTCTGAGGTTAACAGCTGGCTGAACAATCCGAAAGTACGTTCCGCTTTCCCGAGCAAGATCCGCTTTATGTGGGCTGCTAAGCCGGAAAAAGAATCAGACGTGCTGATGCTCTTCGGGATCAAGATGACGGACCGCAACGGTAAGCCCGCACTTTACGGTGATATCATTGCCGACGCGCGAAAAGATTTTGACCAGAAAACAGGCGAGGTGACCATCAACATGAACATGACCGGTGAAGCCGCTCAGACCTGGAAAAAACTTACCGCTTCCAATGCTCCTAAAAAACAAGGAGAGCGCGGACATTGTATCGCCATCGTAATGGATAACCTGGTGTATTCGGCTCCAACCGTTAACGGTGAGATCCCGACAGGAAATTCTTCCATCTCCGGTAATTTCGATAACAAGGAAGCAGATGCATTAGTGGCGATTTTGAGCGCCGGTAAATTACCTGCTCCTGCAAAGATCGTTGAAGAATCGGTAGTAGGTCCTACATTGGGACAGGAGGCCATCAGCTCCGGCTTAACTTCCTTCATCATTGCCTTTATCGTGATCCTGATCTTCATGGCGCTGTATTATAACAAAGCCGGTTGGGTAGCGAACCTTGCACTCTTTATTAACGTATTCTTCATCATGGGAATCCTTACCTCGCTCGGTGCGGTACTGACCTTACCGGGTATTGCGGGTATCGTCCTCACCATTGGTCTCTCGGTGGATGCGAACATCCTGATCTTCGAGCGTATCCGTGAGGAGCTCGCTCTTGGCAAAGCCATCGGGCAGGCCATTAAGGAAGGTTTCAGGCATGCCATGTCTTCCATCATTGACTCCAACATTACCCTCTTGATCTTAGGTATCATCCTTTACGCATTCGGTAGCGGACCCGTACAAGGTTTTGCCACTACACTGTGCATCGGTATCCTTTCTTCCCTGTTCGCAGCTGTTCTTTTATCCCGTGTGATCTTCGAAACCATGCTGGGCCGTAAGATGAACATCACTTTCGACAACAGCATGACGCGCAACTCCTTTAAGAATGTAGCGATCGATTTCGTGAAGCGCCGTAAAACGTATTACGCGATCTCCGCGGCCATCATTGTGCTGGGTATCGTATTCTACTTCAAGAACGGAGGCTTTAACCTGGGTGTGGACTTCAAAGGTGGCCGTACTTACACCGTCCGTTTTGAAAAAGACATGAACACGGATGACGTAAAAGCCGCGCTTTCCAAAGTGCTGGACGGGAAC
>JBJMLS010000325.1:0-4136 GCA_045805185.1 Bacteroidia bacterium
CATCCTGTTGGCATAATTTGCCGCGATAATACCCATCCCATCCTGTTTTAATATCTGTCGATTCAAATATGAGCTCTCCCCAGCGGTCAAACACCTGAAACAGGTATTCAGTAACTCCTGAAGTATAGGGAAAGAACACATCGTTGTTAAGACTTGCCGGGTTATACGAACCTCCCGATGGCCCGTCCGGGTTAGGTGTAAATGCAGTAGGAAAAGTAATGCTCGCATCTGTTGTTACTTCAGAGTAAGCAGTATCCGCGCAACCGTATTGATTGGTGGAGATCAGCTGTATCGGATAAATGCCTACTGTAGAATACAAGTAAGTAGGGTTCATGGCGGTTGAAGTGCTGCCATCTCCGAAGTTCCAGTTATAAGTAACAGCTCCCGTAGAAGTATTTGTACAGATCAGGGCATCGAACGGAAGCTCAAGGAAATTTGAATTTATGGTGAAAGAAGCTACAGGATAATTGTAAGCGTTTATGATCAGCGGACCTGTGGCGGTATTATTTGTACAGCCTCCATTTGTGCCAACTGTAAGGTTTATTGTATACGTTCCCGCTACAGTGTAAGCGTGCGACGGATTCTGAGTGCTTGAGGAGGTTCCATCTCCAAAAGTCCAGTACCAGGAATTGATCGGGTCAGCCGGGTTACCTGTTATGGAATTATCGCTAAATTGAATTGTTCCGGGAACGCAGACAATTGCTGTATTCGAGGATACCACCATTGTTGGCTGAGGAGTGAAAAGAACCTGCACGGAATCTTTCATTGATGCGGCGCAGCTGTTAGAAATAGTTACGACATAAGTTGTCGGTTGAGTAGGTGTAACTAGGAAAGCGCCGGGCCCATTACCCAATCCATGATCCCAGGTGTAAGTTAAAGGTCCTGTATTACCGCTTGCCGCTGCATAGATGGTTGAGCTTACTCCCGGACAAACAGGTGTAATGCCATAAGCCTGGACATTTCCGGAATTCAATGTGTATACGATCGCAGTTGCTGTGTCGGAGGTTCCGGCGCAGCCATTCTGATCATACGCAATAACGGTATAGGTTGTATTAGTTGATGGGGTGATCGGAAATGTTCCGTTATTGATCATTCCGCCTGGCTGCCATGCATAGTAATAACCTCCTGAACCACCCGTAGCGCTGGCGCTAAGTGAACCGGATTGTCCCAGACAAATAGTATCGTTAGCTCCTACTGTAGTAATTATCAGCGCCGGTTGGGTAATCGTTGCGCTGTCCAGTATCACACAACCATTGGTGTCTGTTACTGTTACGGTGTATGAGCCAGCAGGAACAGCGTTAAGCGTGCTTCCGGTTTGTACGGGTGTACTCGACCAGCTATAAGCATACGGAATCGTGCCGCCGTTTACAAGTACGCTGATATTACCTGTTGCATTATAACAGATCGCGTTTACAACGCTTGAAATGGAAGAAGTAAGGATTGTCGGTTGAGTTACATTAACCGAAATCGAAGTTGAACAGCTATTGGTGTCAGAGACGCTGACGGTGTATGTTCCCGCGATCAGGCTGTCAACTGTAGCTGAGGAAGATGTTACCGGTGACCAGCTATAGCTATAGCCAGGAGTTCCCCCGCTTGCCGCAGCTGTAATAGCGCCATCACTTAGTGCGAAGCAGGAAACATTAGTTACTGATACAACGGATAAAACTACCGGTGTTGGTTCTGTTACCGTTGCTGTAATAGTAGAAGGACAACCGAGCGCATCTGTCACCGTTGCCGTATAAGTTCCTGCCGGAAGTGATGTTGCAGTAAGTCCACTACCGCCCGAAGGAGACCAGCTTGTTGTAAAAGGTGCAACTCCCTGTACGATGTTAATGGTAGCGGTTCCGTCGCTGTTGCCAAAACACGAATCGTTGGTTACGGCTGATAATGCAAGAACAGGCCCTGGAATATTTGTAAGCGTATCTGAAAAGAACTGAATGCAATTAAGAGCATCCGTTACCTGTACTGTATATATTCCTGCGCCTGCGCCTGTTAAATTGGCGCCAGTTGTCCCACCAGGTGACCAGCTGTATGAATACGGAGGTGTTCCTCCTGATATTTGAGATACAATGGTTCCGTTTGGCAAACCACAGGATGGATCTGTTGCCGCAAGCGTTCCGGTAATAGGAGGAGCGTTTGCAATTGTCAGGCTGACGCTTGTCTGGCAGCTGTTGGCATCGGTTACCTGTATAAAATAATTACCTGGCGCAAGGTTGCTCGCACTTGGGCCTGAACCGCCGGCAGGGCTCCAGGAATAAGTATAGGATGGAGTTCCGCCTGAGGGAGTGACTGAGGCATTTCCATCAGATCCGCCGAAACAACTTACACCGCCGCCTGTTCCCACGGCAGTTAAGGCCTGTGCAGGTTCGGTGATTATTATGGTGGCAGATACAGGACAGCTGTTCGTGTCCAGAATATTTACTGTATAGGTGCCTGCGCTTAAATTAATTGCTGTTGCAGCGTTTCCGCCTGACGGAGCCCATGAATAAGTATATCCGGGGGTGCCTCCGCTGACTCCCGCGCTTGCACTGCCGTTACCTCCTCCGAAACAGCTTACATTGAATGATGAATCGATCACAGCGCTTAATGCGGTTGGTTGTGTAATAGTATAGGTTTGCGTTCCGGTACATCCATTGATATCTGTTGCCTGCACAGTATAATTTCCAATGACCTGGCCGCTGATGGTTGCCCCGGCGCTGCCTGAAGGTTGCCACAGATAAGTATAACCTGGTGTTCCACCTGCTCCTGCTGCAGTCGCAGTTCCATTGCTGCCGTTAAAGCAGCTGACATTACCTGTGACTACGTTAATTGTTATTGCCGGAGGTTGAGTAATGCTTGTACTCACGGCCTGGGCTATACAACCATTTGCGTCGGATATATCTACCGTATAGGTTCCAATCGGAAGCCCTGTTGCCGTAGCCGCGTTTCCGCCGCTTGGGCTCCATGCATAATTGATCGCTCCTGTTCCGCCGACAACAGTTGCTGTAGCTGTTCCGTTGGAACCTCCGTTACAGGAAACATTTGTAGTTGCGGAAACAGAGACAGAAGGCCCCGGAGTATTGTTTACGGTAACGCTGCTGTTAGCCGTACAGTTATTTGCATCTTTCACTACCACGCTGTAAGAACCTGCAGCCAGTGAAGCCGCTGTGCTGGTAGTTGCTCCTCCGGGAGTCCAGAGATAAGTATATCCCGGTGTAGCTCCTGAAGCGGTAACAATGGCTTGTCCGTTTGAATTACCGCAGGTGGAGTTTACCGATGAAGGAACAAGCACAAGTGCAGTAGGCTGGGTAACTGTTGCAGTTCCTGAAGAGGCGGTACAACCGTTTGCATCGGTAACATTTACCGTATAGGTTCCAGCAATAAGCCCGCTGATGTTTTGTCCGCTGAGACTTCCCGGCATCCAGGTATAGGTGTAAGGTGTTGTTCCTCCTGCAGGAGTTGAAGAAGCAGTTCCGTTAGCTCCGCCAAAACAGGAAGTGGGCGTTGCAGAAGAAGAAACAGTTAACGCGGCTGCAGGCTGTGTGATAATATAAGTTTGAGTTGCAACGCATCCTTTGGTGTCGGTAGCCTGCACGGTATATGTTCCTGCAGCTTGTCCGCTGATGGTTGCTCCTGTGCTGCCTGAAGGTTGCCACAGGTAAGTAAATCCTGGGGTTCCACCGCCGGCAAGAGCAGTAGCTCCTCCGTTGCTTCCGCTGAAGCAGCTTACCGCTGTTGGCGTTACTGTAATGGTAATGCCAAAGGGCTGGGTGATAGTTGCGCTTACAGCCTGTGCAAGACAACCGTTCGCATCAGAAATGTTCACCGTATAGGTTCCAATCGGAAGTCCGCTTGCCGTAGCCGCGTTTCCGCCGCTTGGGCTCCATGCATAATTGATCGCTCCTGTTCCGCCCACAACAGTTGCCGTAGCTGTTCCGTTGGAACCTCCGTTACAGGAAACATTTGTAGTTGCGGAAACAGAGACAGAAGGCCCCGGAGTATTGTTTACTGTAACGCTGCTGTTAGCCGTACAGTTATTTGCATCTTTCACTACCACGCTGTAAGAACCTGCAGCCAGTGAAGCCGCTGTGCTGGTAGTTGCTCCTCCGGGAGTCCAGAGATAAGTATATCCCGGTGTAGCTCCTGAAGCGGTAACA